>CAKSKO010000038.1 GCA_934465125.1 uncultured Eubacteriales bacterium | reverse complement strand
GTCATCATCACGATTGGGACAGGAATCGGCAGCGGGATTATCATCGACGGGAAACTCTATAGCGGTTGCAACGATACTGGCGGTGAGATGGGACACATGGTCATCGTTCACGATGGGGAACAATGTTCCTGTGGTAGAAGAGGCTGCTTCGAACAGTATGCTTCCGCGGCGGCGCTTGTGCGCCTGACAAAGGAAGCGATGAAAATACATCCCAAAAAAGAAGACACGATCCTATGGGAACTTTGCAACGGAGATCTCTCTAAACTATCAGGACGATCAGCTTTTCAGGGAATGAAGCAGAACGACGCTGTTTCAAAAGAGGTGTTAAAGCTCTATTTTGATTATTTGGGGTGTGGATTAGTCAATGTGATCAATACCTTTCAGCCCGAAATTCTCTGCATAGGCGGCGGAATCAGCAAAGAGGGAGAAACGCTTTTGGCTCCTCTTCGCACATATATTAAGCGTGAACGATATAGTAAACATTCGAAACTCCAAACAAGACTTGTGTCAGCCAGCTTAGGAAACGACGCCGGGGTAATTGGCGCGGCATTGCTCCCAATCAATCAAGAATCAAGTAATTTTTGAGTTTCCTCTTGCATTCGCGCAATAAAACTGTTATAATACTTGTTGCTGGTCAAAGCGATTGGCAACAAGCAATATCATACGTTGTTGTGGGGGCGTAGCTCAGTTGGGAGAGTGCTACATTCGCATTGTAGAAGTCGAGAGTTCGAATCTCTTCGTCTCCACCACACCTGCGGTGCGCGAATCGCGCACCGCAGGTTTTCTATATTCAAAGTTTTTTGCCCGCGTTTGCCTCGGGTATCTTTTTCGTACTGAAAACACACGCCCGGCGGCGGCGACTTGCATACAGAAATGCGCGAATTTTTTATAGAATTTATTCTCACATTTCCGGATACTTTAGAGAAAAGAGACTATCCTAAGCGGATAGTCTCTTTTCTCTTGTTATGTTTCTTCCCATTTTTCATATTCCGCTTCATAGCGGCCGAGGATCTTTTCCCGCTCCTGTAAAAGCAGATTTTCTGCAGGATCGATATAGATACAACTTTCGCAACGCACATAAACCACCTCAAATACTCTGAATATGACAATATTGTAACATATTATTTTAAAGTATCAAGTACTCGAAGTATTTCTGTTTTTTACTCTCCTATAATATTATAAATAAGTAATGATAGGAGGAAAACTCCATGCAGTTGAATGAAGCCGTTGCAAAACGGATCCGTGAGCTTTGCAAAGAACGTAATATGACACAATATCAACTGTTTCGTGTTAGTGGAGTTCCTCAATCCACACTCAGCACAATTATGAAATGTTGTTACTCTAGCATGAAGCTTCGCATTATTTATGAGATTTGTGAAGGGTTTGATATCAGTATGGCGGATTTTTTCAGCTCTCCGTTATTTAAACGTGAAAACCTTGAGGATTAGCCACATCGTGTGCCACGGCTTTTAAAAAGGGATATGTCATTCTGCCCTTTATTTTTATCGTCTGTCGGGATAAACCCAAAACATCATATGCAACAGCCTTCGATTCAATCAAACAATTATATGGAAACTAGATCAGCTTCTAAGACAATAAAAAAAGAACACCGCGCGCATTATCGTGCGGTGTTCTTTCATGTTTGATTTGTCCCCGGCGGGGTGAGTTCTCCGCGTAGGTTTTCTTGCATTTTTTTTGCTGTTTCTTCTGGGCTTAAATTCTGGCTCAACAGATAATAAAGCTTTGAAACGGCGGCTTCCACCGTCATATCATATCCGCTAACAGCCCCCGCCTTCACGAGCGGGTCACTCACAGCATATTGCCCAATTACCGCAGCGCCTTTTAAACACTGTGTACATACGATGACAACCGTCCCATTCTGCTTTGCTTTTTCTAAAAATTCCTCCAGTGCGCCGCCGCTCGGAACGTTTCCGCTGCCAAACGCCTCCAGAACAATTCCTTTGAGATTTGGCGTCAAAAGATCACAAAATGCTCCAAACTGTATTCCGGGGAAAAGCTTGATCACGGCGATTCTAACTTTTTTGCATCGACAAAGACATAGACCTTCTCCTTTTGCCCTGATATGCTTCTTGTCTTTTACAATCCGGATTCCCGCTTCTGCTAAGGGAGGGTAGTTGGGGGATGCAAATGCGTCGATCTGCTCGGAGCTGATCTTGGTTGCGCGGTTTCCGCGGTAAAGTTTTTCTGCGAAATATAAGCATACTTCGGGAATTTCTTCGTTTGCAGCGATAAGCATTGATGTGATTAAATTGTCTCGGGCGTCATTGCGTAGCTCAAAAAACGGTATTTGCGACCCCGTCAAGATAACCGGCTTTGTAAGCCCTTTCAGCATAAAGGAGAGGGCCGACGCAGTATACGCCATCGTATCTGTTCCGTGAAGTACAACGAAGCCATCGTATTGATTATATCTTTTTTCAATATCCTTTGCGATTTGAACCCATCCGTCGACCGACATGCACGATGAATCCAGCAGAGGATTGTATTCAATCAAATCATAAAAAGGCGTCTCTTCAGAATGAAATTCCGGGGTGGAATCTAGTTCTTTCTTTAAATATCCTGCCTCTGGCGCATATCCATTCTCTGTTGGTTTCATCCCGATGGTCCCGCCTGTATAAATCAGACAAACCTTTTTTGTTACCATTTTTCCTTTCCTTTCAACGATTCATTCCGGTTTATTGTATGCTTTTTTTTTATAAAAATCAACTCGCAACGTTCTTAGTACTTTTTGTTTGATTGGAGGGAAAGAGACGTCTAGAGTATTGCTTGTTAAAAAAAAGTATTGTATACTGGAATAAAAATAAGAAATAAATTGTATTGATTGTGCAAATTTTAATCTCTAAATTTTTTACAACTTTTGTTTTTTCATACAAAAAACAAAGCAGTCTTTTGGGCTAACGTTCTATCAAACTATTTTATTCTGGAGGAATAACCATGCCATCAAAGAAATCCCCAAAGAAAAAAATTATCATCTGGAGTATTGTTGGTTTTTTGATCGTCGGAATCATTGTTGCAATTGCGATGACGCCGAAACCGGAATCCTATGATGAGGAAACAGCAAAAATGCAGGATCTTTCGACGTATTACAGCTTTACCGGAACAACCGAATCGAAAGACAGTCAGGCTGTTGTTACGGATGCAACAGAACAAATCAAAACAGTACATATCAAAAAGGGGGACAAAGTAAAGAAAGACGATAAGCTGTTTACAACTTCCAACGGCTCTGTGTATCGATCTAACCTGGCGGGGGAGATCACCTCTGTGTCTGCGATGGAGGGGGTCGCTTATGTTGCGGGTACAGAACTTGCAACGATTGTGGACTTCGATCATCTTCAAGTTGCGATCAAGGTAGATGAATACGACATTGGGTCGGTTTCTGTCGATAAAGACGTCTCGATTTATGTCAATGCACTGTCAAAAAGTTTTGATGGGAAAATCACAGAGGTTTCAAAACAGGCAACAACTGAGCAGGGAGTTTCTTATTTTACAGCGATCGCTTCCCTTCCAACAGACGAAAGCTTGAGGATTGGGATGTCGGCGGATGTAAAACTACTGCATCAAAGCGCTCTCGGTGCTGTTACCCTTTCGATGAAAGCGTTGCAGTTTGATTCCGACAACAAACCATTTGTCTATTTCCGCGATGAAAAAGGAAACATTGCAACAAAACCCGTTTCTGTTGGAATCAATGATGGAACAAGCGTTCAGATTACAAGCGGGGTGGCAGAAGAAGAAACTGTTTTACTACCAAAGAAAACGAGCGCTTCTTTCTCTTTTGAATCTTTACCCTCCAATCAGAGCAAGTAGGGGGAAGTGTTGTGAAAAAACAAATCCTCTCGATGTCGAACATCGTGAAAACGTATTTTATGGGCGAGGAAGCCCAAACCGTCTTAAAGGGAATTCATCTAACGGTATCGGAAGGTGAATTTGTCTCAGTTTTGGGTCCTTCCGGCTCGGGAAAATCAACTTTGATGAACATTATCGGCTGTCTCGATACACCGACAAGTGGCAATTATATTTTGTCTGGCAGGAGAATCTCCCAACTCGACGAAACAGAACTCGCTCACATCCGAAGCAAGGAGATTGGATTTATTTTTCAATCTTTTCAACTTCTTCCGAGAATGACGGCGCTGGAGAATGTAGAGCTTCCGTTGATTTACGCCGGTGTTTCTGCGCGTAACCGCAAAGAAAAAGCGAAGTTGATGCTCCAAAGGGTCGGCCTATCTGATAAGCTCTATCATTATCCCAACCAACTCTCTGGCGGACAGCAACAGCGTGTCGCGATTGCACGCGCGCTCTCAACGGACCCCACGATTCTTTTAGCAGATGAGCCGACTGGGGCTCTCGATCAAAAAACTGGGAAACAGGTTATCGCTCTCTTTGAGGAGCTTCACAGGGAAGGGCGCACGATTATTATGATCACCCATGATGTTTCAATTGCACAGCACGGCAGCCGGATCGTCCGTATTCTCGACGGGAACCTTTTGGAAGAAGGCAAGGTTTCTTCTAAAATGAAAAAAAACGAAGTGGCTTTTTTGGGGCAGCCAAATGCCCAAATAGAACAAATACGTCATCAGACGTCTTCTGGGCAAACGGATACACCCGCTCACTCTTATCGTGCCGAAAATCAGCAGAACGCTGTAGCGAGAGGCGATCAAAATGCATCTACTGACCTAAATGATGCGTCAAATCATCAGAATATGCCGGTTGGCCCTTATTCGCAAACTGTAGTTTCTTCATCCTATGAGATGGGCAATCAGCATCCGATACCTACTCCTAAACCGCATGAAGAAACACAGAAAAAAAGCTCACCTACCCCATATGAGGCAACAAAGACTTGGAAGAAGCAACCGCTTAAAAAGCAGTCATATCATCCGGCTGCTGATACTAAAGACGTGACATACTCTCCGTTTTCTGAACCTGGCAAACCATTTGGATTTATTAAGACAGCGCAATCAAATCCAATCCCACAGTCTACGGCGAGCAACGGCAAACAGATCTCCTCTTCTTTAGGGAAAGAAGACATTTTTTCTTCGAAGCTCACAGATGAAACGGCAAAATTATTACAGAGCGATTTTACTACAAAGTCCAGTCAGCAACAAATTAGTGAGCAGAACCCCGTTTTTGATGCAGTGCAGGGGCAAATAAACAATTCAAGATCCTCTTCGGGTCAGCGTCCTGAACCAGAACAGAAAGGGGGCGACGAAGACGATGTTGAGAGAAAGTTTTGGGATGTCATGGCAAAACATCATTCATAATAAGATGCGCTCATTTTTGACGATTCTCGGTATCGTCATTGGTGTTGCGGCGATCATTACGCTCGTCACGCTCGTGCAGGGCGCTACAAGCCAAGTCACAGAGGAGTTTTCTAGTCTTGGAGCTGGAAAAATTACCGTGGTGGCGCAAGGAACAGCACTCAAACAGGGACTCAGCGATAACGATCTGAACAGTCTGTCGAAGATTTTTGGGGTCTCTGGCGTTTCTCCAACCGTCAGCACGCAGACGACGGTCGTCAGAAATGGTATTCTTCAGGAAAAGGTCGCGATTGAAGGAAAAGACGAAACCTATTTTCAAAAGAATGAAAAATATATCACAAGTGGACGCGGAATTAATATTCTCGATGTAGAAAATAGAAACAATGTCTGCTTGATCAATCCTTCTATTGAGAAAAAATTATTTTCTGGAGAAAATCCAATCGGGCAATCGATCATCCTGGGAGGACAATCGTATTTGGTAATCGGAGTTTTCGACAGCAGTTCTTCGTCTGATTTGACAGCACAAATGTTAGATTTTTCTTTGTCGACATCCGATTTTACTGTAATGCTTCCGTATAAGACCGCGATGCGGTTTTCCGGCGCCCGCAGCATTACGTCGCTCGACATATACGTATCAGATACGAGTAAAACAGAAGACGTTACCAATCAGATTCACAATGTGTTAGATCAGGCGTTCAATTATACGGAAGATAGTTACAGCATCATGAATATGGATAGTTTACTTTCTAGCATGAATTCTGTTACCAGTTTGATGAGTGCGTTGATAGGAGGAATCGCCTCAATTGCGCTGCTAGTCGGCGGAATCGGAATTATGAATATGATGCTTGTTTCTGTTACAGAGCGCACAAAGGAGATCGGTCTTAGAAAAGCGCTTGGGGCAGAACCGAGACGAATTCAATTGCAATTTTTAATCGAATCGGTTGTTTTGTCTTTATTGGGCGGATTGTTCGGCCTTCTTTTTGGGTTGGGACTTTCTTGGATGATTTGTTTTGCTATTGGCGCTCCCTATCGGATCTCGGTCGGCGTGATCGCGTTGGCTGTTGGGTTTTCGGCCGCTGTTGGGATTATCTTTGGGTGGGTTCCTGCCAGAAAAGCTTCGATGCTCAATCCAATCGACGCACTCAGAAGCGAATAAAGAAAATTCAGGCAACAGCGTCCAGCTTTTTTGTTTGGATTGTATTTATATATTATAGATAATATTTCATTTATATTACGCTTTATTTTTATATAATTCTCTGTTTTTTTGGGGGGTTCGTCTCATTTCAACCGAATCCTTCATAGAATGGGATTAGAATGCTTTATCCTATGAAAGGGGAATTTTTATGTCGGCTCTAACGCTCACAAAGCATAATTTCAAAAGAGAGGTCATCGACGCCAATCAATCGGTCTTAATCGATTTTTGGGCGCCATGGTGCATGCCGTGCAGGATGGTATCTCCAATTGTCGATGAAATCGCAAACGAACAACGGCATCGCGTGAAGGTATTAAAAGTCAACATCGACGATGAGAGGGATCTTGCAGAAGAGTTCGGTGTGATGAGTATTCCTACTTTGATGGTGATGAAACAGGGAAAAGTGGTCTCAAGCGCCGTTGGTGCAAAAAGTAAACAGGATATCCTCGATATGCTAAAATAAAAAAACCGCTGCGGTAAACGGTTCCGCAGCGGTTTTTTTATTCTGATTCTTTTCTATTTTTTAATGCATAATCGCAACATTGCAATACTAATAAATCGAAGGAGATTTTGTTCTCAGCGGCTACTTTATTCAACTCATCAAATAATTTCTGCGCGAAGCGAACCGTTCTGAAAATATTTGATTCTTTATATTTGTTTTCTACTTCAAACATATTAAACCCTCTAATAGTTTTATTAATATAATTGATTTTATACCATAAACAGTTTCATTATTATAATCATTATGATATGATAACGCTATGAAAACAACAAAAAAGAAATCAAACTTTATGCCTTTTATAACATGCGATAATATTTTCTGCGTTTACTATCTTGAGGGGAGCTGTCGGCTGGAATCAATTCACTTGAGTATCTCAGGGTGGTGTGAGGAATGTATTTTACTCGATCTCGAAACAAGCGTCTTATAGACTGAACAGAAACATCAGCTGCCAAAACTGCTTCAAAACAAGGGAGAGAACGTTGTTCTCTCCCTTGTTTCTTACTATCACTTGTTGAACTTCTTCACTTTAGAACATCATAAGACGTGCATATTTTCCGGCAGGCTGTGTCCATTCAATCATTTCTGGTGCATTAGGATTGACTTCACGATAATAATAAACAAATTTGTTAAGATCCTCCGCGATGTTGGTAGTCTTCAATCTGTACTCACTCATTAAATAGCAATTTGTGACTTCTCCGTGACCAAACGCTACAATGTTCTTCGCATAACGTGTGGATGGTGCATAACAATTACCGATATCCGAACTATTATCATTGTACCATGCGATTTGACCTGCTGGATTAGCATGCTGAATAGGCAAGACAGGTCCTACGTTCATACAATTGTAAATTTTCGCAGACTGCTCATTTTTACTCGTTATACCGCCTAGGCTTTCAACATCCCCCAATATTTTTCCTTCATTTCTGCTGTTGATGATCATTCCTTTGTTGATATTGGTTATCCCACCTGCTGAAGAAAGAGAATACCCTGGTTTACCGGTATTCCTGCAAGAGATTGCACCTGTATTCTCACAATTCATAATGGATCCGTTGTTTTCAACACAAATCCCCGCCGCGCCGTCGGGCGCACTTACATTGGCATTATTTTTGCATTTTGAAATGATACCGAGATTCTTCGCTACAACTGGCGCCAGCATTCCACGTTCTCTTTTCATTTCTCCTTTGATTTGAAAATCATGTATGTATGCGTGGACTCCTGTTTGCAGGAATAAAGAGACTGGGATGTGGGATTTTAAACCTTCTGTTGAGAAAGCGAGGTTCGATAAGGTATGTCCTTCTCCAGCGAAATGGCCGTCAAAGTAAACACTCACCGGGTCAATTGGCTGATTTCTAAAATCAATATCTGTCTTTAGGTCGTAATGCGCAGTGCCATCCGTTTGCGCGATAAACAAAGAAAACTCCGATGCGGAAGTAATCAAATAAGGATCCTCATTCGTACCTGTTCCACCTGCAAAATGATCAGCTGTTGTTCCATCCCAGACACTTACTGGTTCTGACACCGCTAAAGCTGATAACGGCATCGCACTAATGAGCATTGTGAGCATTAAAACAATAGAAACTACCTTTTTCATACTTTTCTCCTCTTTCTTAAACTTTGTTTTTGGGGCTCATACAATTTCCAATTACTTCCAAAGTTTAACATACTTATTTTGAAATTGCAATTTC
>CAKSKO010000037.1 GCA_934465125.1 uncultured Eubacteriales bacterium | reverse complement strand
CTAATAGGCGAACTTTTCAAACAAGGTGGTAGGGAGTTTGTAAGATTCAGTGAAATCACCTATACGCTTTATGAGCTGATTGCTTTTATTCCTATTGTGATTTTGGGAACTTTAGTGGGAATGGTTTTTATATTGGTTCAAGAAATTGTGAAATGTGTTTTTCAACCGATTGAACATAAAAAAATTCTGCGTGCAATTATTGCTGGTTTTCTGTTAGGCAGTTTTGGCATGTTTTTACCTTATACAATGTTTTCAGGAGAGGAACAGATGGTTGATCTTGTCAATCATTTAGACAGTTGGTCGGTTTCTATGCTGCTTACAACTGGTCTTATCAAAATGTTAATCATCAATATCTGTATTTTCGGTGAATGGAAGGGCGGAAATTTTTTTCCGTCTCTGTTTTGCTCTACTGCTTTAGGATTTGCCCTTGCATCATTTTTACCCGTTGATTCGTCGTTTGTAGTGGTTATATTTATGGCGGCCTACTGTTCGACAGCGTTGGGACTTGCTCCTTTAGTTGCAATGTTAATGATGTTATTTGTTCCGGCGTCTGCTTTTCTACCAGTATTTGCTGCAGCTTTTATCAGCGGATTTGTCAACAAGAGGGTAAAAACCGCAGTCCTCCAGTACAAGAGATATGATTAATCAAAAAAGAACGATGGTTATAAACATAGTTTTTAGTTAGAAATAAAAATGAAAGGATTACGCCTAAAGGGTGTAATCCTCTTTTTTAAATAATGCTATCGCCTCAATATTGGTGCATTATACGTGAAAAACAGAGCTTATCCAAACAAGGGATTGTAAAATATTATCCTTTAAATAATTTCCCTACTAAAGGAACTCTTTGTTTTTTTCATATAGGAAAAACAGTCCCTTTAAAAGTAAATTATTGTCGCAGATGATATTTTTTTTACAATATGGAACGATGAATGAGGACAATCCGCCTGTTGCCAATACAGTTGCACTTATCCCAAGTTCTTCTTCGATTCTATCGATTAAACCATCAATCATCGCGGCGCTTCCATTGATCAGTCCACTTTTCATCGAGTCGATTGTATTTCGACCAATCACTTTTTCCGAAGATTCCAGGCTGATATGTGGGAGCTGAGATGTTCTATTTGATAGTGCTTCAACGGAGATCTGCAGTCCAGGATAAATCAGTCCGCCGATATATGTTTTATTTTGGTCAATCACAGAAACTGTCGTTGCAGTTCCTAGGTCAAAGATAATCAGCGGTGCTTCATATTGATCGAGCGCGGCTACAGCATCAACAATTAGATCACTTCCTAGCTGTCTGGGCTGGTCTATGTCGATATGAAGCCCTGTTTTTATATCAGGGCCTACAACGAGCGGCTTTTTTCCAATGACTTTTGCTACCGCTCGTCTATGAATTTGAATCAGTGGCGGAACAACAGACGAAATAATTCCTCCATCAATCTTATCCTTATTAATTCCATATAATTCTAAAATATACTGAAAGCTAATTGCATATTCATCTTCTGTTTTATCAAGATCAGTGTTTAAACGTCCAACAAAATAAACGTTGTCGCGATCGATACATCCAATCACAATAGTGGTGTTGCCAACGTCGAGCGCTAAAATCATATTGTTTTCTCCCTTCAGCTAAAAGTAGATGATTATCCTAACTGTTGTTGTTTTCTGAGTGTTAAGAGTGGCCTTGTAATCAAAGTGGCCAAAATTGCTGCAACGATTGCTTCAGGAATTCCGTTTATTCCGATTAAAGAAAGGATTAGCCTATATAGTGCGCTAACTTCAACATGGTTGACAAGAGCAAAACTATCTTTAAAAAAGAAATAAATCAGGTTCATAACAAGGAGTGTGTTGGTAAGAGATCCTGCTATCCCAGCAATAGAGAGGGAAATGAACTGACCCCTCTTTTTTGAATTCAGCCGCCGGTCAAGAAACAAAAACACATAAAAAGGGATAATCCCGACAAGAATTCTTGGTACGAAACAAATGATTAAGCTAAAGAAGTTTCCGTTGATTCCTCCTACAGAATAAAATGGAGAGAACACAAAGGAAGTAACAGTTGGCTGAAATGTTGCCATGATAAGACTCGTAAAGCCAAAAAGCGTCCCCAAAAAGGCTCCTTTTTTTGGACCTAGCACAATAGAGCCTATTATCACAGGAATATGAACGATCGTTGCCCTAGTAAATCCTAGAGGAATATATCCCACAAACGGAGTAAATGCCAGCAAAAAAATGATTGCACTAAAGACCGTCAATTGAGCAGTTGCTAATGTTTTTTTAGAAATATTGATCATTTATCTAAATCCTTTCCTTACTTCTGCTCTGAGAGAAGTTTACTATCATAATAACAAAAGCAAGCAGCAGAAAAACTCTATATAAAAACTAACTATTTTAACCATCTTATTGTAAAGGGAATTATCATGAAAATCAAGACAGAATAAATAGATGAGAACGAATTCCCTATTATTATCTTTATCATGAGGAATTGTTCTGATATAATACAAACAAAATAAAAAGGGATCGGTGATGAAATGTTTCAAGATAAAACAGTTCTCCTGGGGGTAACAGGCAGTATCGCGGCGTATAAAATTGCAACCCTTTGCAGTATGCTCAAAAAAAAGCATTGTACGGTTCATGTCATCATGACAAAAAATGCTGTGAATTTTATTACCCCAACAACATTTGAAACATTGACAGGAAATAAATGCTTGGTTGATACATTTGACCGAGATTTTTCCTTTGATGTCAAACATATTTCATTGGCAAAACGCGCAGATGCAGTTTTAATTGCACCGGCTTCTGCAAATATCATCGCAAAACTTTGTAGTGGAATCGCAGACGATATGCTTACAACAACGGTACTCGCATGTACTTGTAAAAAACTAATTTCCCCGGCGATGAATACAAACATGTATCGAAATCCTATCTTACAGGATAACTTAAGAAAACTAAAAGCATATGGATTCGAAATTATTACCCCGCAAACAGGTCATCTTGCCTGTGGGGATATTGGAGAAGGGAAGATGCCGGAACCTGAAACATTATTTACCTATCTTGAAAAAGAAATTGTGTATCAAAAAGATCTCAAAGGAATTCGCTTACTTGTTACAGCGGGCCCAACAAGAGAACCAATTGATCCAGTTAGGTATCTTACAAACCATTCTTCCGGCAAAATGGGATATGCGATCGCCAAAGCGGCGATGGTACGAGGAGCAGACGTCACGCTGATTACAGGAGAAACTTCTTTATGTCCGCCGATGTTTGTCAAGACAATAAAAGTTACAACGGCAAATGAGATGTTCGAGGCAGTCAAAGAGCAATTTCCTTCACAAGACATTATTATCAAAGCGGCGGCTGTTGGAGATTATACCCCGAAAATAGTTCAAACAGAAAAAATAAAAAAGAGCGAAGAACAGATTCATCTAGAACTTGTTAAAACGCAAGATATTTTGCACTATATTGGGAAGAATAAGACAAAGGAACAATTCCTCTGTGGATTTTCAATGGAAACAGAGCACTTAATTGAAAATTCAAAAAAGAAACTTCTTAAAAAGAATGCCGATATGATCGTAGCAAACAATCTGAAAATGGAAGGTGCAGGATTTCAAAATGATACCAATGTTATAACGATTATTACAGCAGAAAGAGAGCTCGCTTTTCCTAAGATGAGCAAACAAGTAGTAGCGCATAAGATTTTAGATGAGATAAAAAATATTATCCGATAATAATTTTGCCCGCTGGCAAGATAGAAGAGGCTTCTTTGTGCTGCATAGAAAGGGCCATCACAAGAGAAAAAGGACCGACTCTCCCAATAAACATGGTAACACATAAAACAATCTTAGAAAGCGACGATAGCTTTGCCGTAACACCAATAGAAATTCCAGTAGAAAATGCAGAGACAGTTTCAAACAACACGTCAATACCAGCAAATCCTTTGTTGAGTTCTATTATAAAAATAAGTACCGCTGCGATGCTAATAACTCCCATCGCTAATATAGTAATCGTCAAAGAACGGTAAACCGTTGTTTTATTGATAAAATGTTTAAACAACACGGTGTTATTTTTACCCATCAGTAAACTAACAATACAGGAAATTAAGACAGCAAAGGTGGTGGTTTTAATTCCTCCGCCGGTTGAACAAGGAGACGCACCGATAAACATCAGAAACATCATAAACTCTTTTGTCAGATCGTGCTGAAGGCTGGGATCAATGTTGATAAATCCAGCGCTTCTTGCGGTGGTCGATTCAAAAAAGGCAGCGCTAAGTTTATCTCCGAAAGACATCGAAGAGAAGCTGTTGTGATATTCCAACAAAAGAAGAACGACAGTACCGAAAGCGGAAAGTGCTACAGTTACAGTTAAAACGACCTTTGAATGAAAATTAAGGCGAGCTTTTTTCTCTTTTTTGTAGGCGCGGGCCCAACAGCAGGATAATATGTCGTTGATTACGATGAATCCGATTCCACCCAAAAAGATTAAAACACTGATTGTAACTGAGACGAGCGGATCACACACGTAGTTTTGCATGCTAATATCGGGAGATTCAAATCCCATAATATCAAATCCAGCATTACAATAGCTCGATACCGATAAAAAAACAGAAACCCAGATCCCATAAGGACCGAGCTGCGGAATAAAGCGAATCATTAGAATAAGGGCGCCGATTGTTTCACACATGAAGGTTAGATACAAAATTGTTTTAATCAGACGAGGAATATCCATCAGGTTGCCGCTTGTATAGACCATAGCTAAGGTTCTGTCTCGCAACCCCAGCTTATGGCGCATAAATAAGGTGAAACCCGTCATAAAGGTGACGAGTCCCAGTGCACCAATCTGGATGAATATTAGGATAATGGCCTGTCCAAATCCAGACCAGTGTGTCCAGGTATCAAACAATACTAATCCCGAGACGCTTGTCGCTGAAACGGAAGTAAATGCGGCAGACCAAAAATCAGTTGAATTTCCATCACGTGCACAGATCGGAAGCATTAGTAGGGCTGTTCCAATTGCAATTAGAAATAAAAAGCTTAGCACAATTAACCGTACGGGTGAAGAGCTTTTGAGGCGGTTCCAAAAAGCCTGAATTTGATTCAAGATTTTTCCCCCTAAAATTTTTATATAGGAGGATTATGTTTATTATAGAAGCTTATTTCCTCCTTTTAGACTATAGCACAGTTTCATATATTTTAAAATGTTTTATTTCTTTATAAAAATGATTTTTGAAAAATGTGAAAAATTTCTAGATGGGTTCTATTATTTATAACAAATTTTTATTGCAGTTCAGTAAAAACGATGGTATGGTAAACCAAAACAAATAGCACTTGTCCTATCGGGTAAGTGCTATTTTTTGAGCTAAATAAATGTGCATGATGCAAAAACAGTTGTTTTCTATATTATTAAAAATATAAAAGGAGTAAAAAATGAGAAAGTATAAAAGATTTTTAGCAATGATCCTAGCGGTTGTTATCGCTTGTATGCCTTTGGCTGCATATTCTTCTAACGGTTCAAGGAATGCGCAAAATACATTAGTGTTTGGGTAGCGGTTAGGACCTAGAGGACTCGATCTAAGACGCGTTGATGATGTGGAACCCGGTAAGGTAATTGGAGATATTTATGAAGGCCTTGCAAAGATACAAAAGAAACTGTTACGATCGAACCATGCCTTGCAGAGTCATAGAAGATATTTCAGTTCTCAAATGCTGAGCATTGGTTTAGAACAGATCAAATCGGGCGAGATATTTTCAGCCATATTATTTATGGGGCAAGGATATCTCTCATGGTTGGACTTTCCACTGTTGCGATCTCCTTGTCGATCGGAATCGTTTTGGGTGCAGTCACGGGATACCGGGAAAGAAAAGTCGATACGGTCATTATGCGTATCATAGACATGATGTTCGCGATTTCGTCGATTTTGCTGGCGATTGCTTTGATGGCAGCGTTTGGAAAAGGACTCGACAAATCCATTATTGCAATCGAGATTGTATCAATTCCGGAATATGTGAGGGTAGTAAGGGGAAGTATTTTATCAGTAAAGGAAAATGAATATGTACAAGCTGCAGGAGTAATTGGAAACAAAGATGGCAGCATCATTTTTAAACATATTCTGCCGAATGTATTAAGGAAGAAGCACGAAAGCGCGCGATCGAAATGTTGAAGTTGGCCGGGATCCTTTCGCCCGAAAAAAGAATTTATGAGCATCCCCATTAAATGAGCGGCGGCATGCGGCAAAGGGTGATGATTGCGATGGCGCTTTCGTGTTATCCTGAATTGCTGATCGCCGATGAACCAACAACGGTGCTAGACATCTTGATTCAAGCGCAGGTATTGAATCTTTTGAGTGCTTTAAAGAATGAGTTTTCGCTAACGTATCTTTTTATCGCACATGGATTCAATGTTGTAAAGCATATCAGCGGCCGAGTTGGCGTGATGTGTTTAGGAAAATTAATGGAGATTGCAGAGAAAAACGAGCTGTATGACCATCTGCTCAATCCATATACGCAGGTGTTGTTGTCAGCGATTCCTGTTACAGATACCAAAAGTAAAAAGCAAAAGATTCTTCTAAAAGGCGACGTCCCTAACCCGATCGATCCTCCAGAAAGATGCAGGTTTTCGGAGAGGTGTTTCCGAGTGATGTATGTATGTCGGAGAAAGTCTCCAGGTCTTTTGGATGCAGAAGAGGACCATGGGGGAGATTGTCATCTTTTTGAGTAGAAGAGTGAATAAAACCATTAAAAAAGAAGTGAAACCTTGCATTAGGGCTCACTTCTTTTTTGAAGGGGGCTATTTTCTGTAGATTACGTTTCTAACGGATCAAAGCTTAATTTCAGTCAAGATTTGCTTTAATGTATTGGCAGATTCCAGAAGTCTTTTCTGCTCTTCATCATTTAATGGGATATCTAATACCGTCTCAATTCCCCGCTTTCCGACAATGGCAGGGATTCCCATACAAACGTCTTGAATTCCATAGTGGTTGTAGATAAAGCTTGATACCGGCAAGACAGAATGTTCGTCTCGTACGATACATTCTACGATTCGGGAGGTTGCCATAGCAATCGCGTAATAGGTTGCACCTTTGCCTTCAATAATTTTGTAGGCGCTGTCGCGGACTTCCCGATAAAGCTGTTCCATCATTTTAGCGCTGTCGGTTCGTCCCCGCAAATTGCAGAAATCAGTTAAATCGATACCGGAAACATTTGCGCTGCTCCAGACAGCCAGTTCACTATCACCGTGTTCACCAATAATAAATGCGTGAATATGGCGGCTGTCTACCTTTAATTTTTTGCCCAATAGATGTTTTAATCTTGCGGTATCGAGAACTGTTCCAGATCCAATAACACGATTTGGGGGGAATCCTGATATTTTCAGCGCGATATATGTTAAAATATCAACTGGATTTGAAATAATTAATAAAATACATTCTGAATTTCTTTTTGTAATCTCAGGAATAATGTTTTTAAAAATCGAGGCGTTCCGATTAACAAGATCAATTCTGCTTTCACCTGTTTTTTGGTTCGCTCCGGCGGCGATAATAACAAGGGAACAATCCTTCAAATCATCATAATTTCCGGCATAGACATGGACAGGTTTTGCAAAAGGAAGTCCATGATTGAGGTCCATCGCTTCTCCTTTAGCTTTTTTTTGATCAATATCAAGAAGGACGAGTTCTGAAAACATTCCGTTTTCCACTAAGGTAAACGCTGTTGTTGATCCGACAAAACCGCAGCCGATTATGGCGCATTTTTGAATATTAATCATATGATGTTGGTCCTTTCATTTTATAATTTATTAGCTCAAAATAAAAACGATATTCTAGAAAAATTTTTATTAGAATATACTTGAATTGGAGGGAGAATAAAATATATTTTATGCAATTTAGATTTAAATCGGAACCACAAGTGAAATTATTTTGTAAAATTACAAGAATAAAATGTCTAATTTGTCAGTTTTGTGAGGAAAGGAATTGGCGTTTTGATATAAATGTAGAAAAATATTAAAAATTTTTGTGAAAAAAAGTTTAAGCAATCACGTTTTAATTCTTTAAAAGAATAAAAAAATAAATGTATTAAAGTATAATTCACAATAGTTTAAGCTTTGGCTTTTACACATAGGAAAAATGTACAAGTGTTATATATTTCGGTTGCATTCAATATTAAAAGGAGAGTTTGCTCAATGTCAAACAAATTTTTGAGGATAAAATCTATTATTATCTCTTTTACACTTATTCTTTCCCTCATCGTCTCGAATATGCCCTTTGTATTCGCAGAAGAAGAGGACCGTACGATTGTTATTTACCATACAAATGATATGCATGGAAAGGTAAATAGCTTGTATAATGGGGATGAACTCAAACAAATCGGGTTGGATGTTGTTAAAAATGCCAAGGATACAACAAAAAACTCGATTTTGATTGATGCAGGAGATGCAACACAAGGGGCGCCGATTGGAAAATACGGGAAAGGGATTAATATTATTGAACTGATGAATGCAGCGGGCTACGATGGCATGACACTTGGAAATCATGAATTTGATTATGGAAGAGATGCTGTGATGCAGATAGCGAAAGCAGCAAAGTTTCCTGTAGTGTCGGCGAACACTTTGTATAATGGAGAAGTGTTTTTAAAGGATGTAAATGGTAATAACGGATGTAATTTTATCAAAGAGGTCGCGGGGAAAAAGATCGGTTTTTTTGGAATCACGACAGAAGAAACTATGCGCACTACCATTCCAGCTA
>CAKSKO010000036.1 GCA_934465125.1 uncultured Eubacteriales bacterium | reverse complement strand
GAAATTAATCATACGATGCGATGTAGATAGAGGCGGGAGCGAAAAGAAAGGCGGAGTGCTATGAAAAAAGTGTTGGCGATGGTATTGGCGATTTTGCTCACAATTGGGTCAAGCTTGTGTTATCCTGAAGAGGTACTAGCGCAACAAACACAAGAACAAAGAACGGAGCAAATTGATTACAGTGCTGCTAGTTTAGAAACCCCCGGGGCTTCCAGGAGGTCTATCGACTTGGCTGTTACGTCGTCAGGCGGAATACATGTTGTTGGAGCAGAAATTTTGCTGACCGCGAGAGCGGAGGTGACACAAGGGGCTACTTATAAATTTGTATACCGATATGGTGACAATTGGGATGACTGGGGGGTTGTACGGGATTTTGCATCGTCGCCTAGCGCTTCTTTTGTTCCCCAAAAGTCAGGAAAATATGTGATGTATGTCGACGTAAAAGACCAGTATGAAACTATTGAAACAAAAACAACAGAATGCTTTGTAAACGAACGATGGGTTCATACGGGGGTGACGATTAGTCCAGACGGGACAAAATTTGTCGGTGAACCGATTAGCATCAAAGGGAGTGCCTTAGAAAATATAAGCGGCGGCGCGCAAGGACTTTCTTATAAATTTGTATACCGATATGGTGACAACTGGGATAATTGGGGCGTCATCAAAGAGTTTTCAAATAGTACAACTGTTTCTTGGACGCCCGAAAAAGAAGGGGACTACACCCTGTATGTTGATATCAAGGATCAAAGCGGAAGGATAGAAACAAAAACGAGCCCTTGCACGATTTCGAGCAAATGGAACTATAAAGGGGTTTCGACAGACAAATCCTCCCCGCAGAGAATAGGATCCCAGATTAAAATTAGCGCGAATATCAGCGATATTCAAGGAGCAGCTTCCTATAAATTTGTGTACCGCTATGGAGACAACTGGGATGATTGGGGTATCATTAGGGACTTTTCTAGCACAAATTCGGCCGTTTGGGCACCCCAAAAAGAGGGTAAGTATACGTTATATGTTGATGTAAAAGATACTGCAGGAAAAATGCAAACAGATACCATCGAGTATCAAATTCAGAAGGATTGGCAGTATAACGGTATTACTGCTGACAAACCTTCTCCGCAGAAACCGGGAACGGGCATTCGCATTGGGACGGATATAAGTGATACAAACGATCAGTTTACGTATAAATTTGTGTACCGCTATGGAGAGAATTGGGATGATTGGGGAATTATCCAGGATTTTTCAAAAACAAATACAGCTGTCTGGATGCCACTGAAAGACGGGAGCTATACGGTATATGTCGATGTCAAGGACGAATCAGGGATGATCCGGACAAAGACAATCGAGTATAAAATATACCGGGAAATGAATTTTAAAGGGATTAAGCCCGATAAGATTTCTCCGCAGACGGCGGGAACAACAGTCGCAATCTCAGCGGATATTGACGCGGCGTTCGGGAATTTAGAATATAAATTTGTGTATCGCTACGGCGAAGATTGGGACGATTGGGGAGTTATAAAAGAGTTTTCCAAGACAAACTCAGCCTCATGGACTCCAACAAAAGCAGGGCACTATACGCTTTATGCCGATGTAAAAGAGGAAGCGGGCACGATCACAACAAAAACGATGTCCTATACGATACAAGGGGAGTGGGAACTCTTAGGGGTTAAGCCGAGCAAAGCGTCTCCCCAGAATCCCGGGACAAGTATTTCGCTTAGTGCCGGTGTGAAAAACCCGGTTGATTCACTCCAATATAAATTCGTATATCGGTATGGTGACAACTGGAACAACTGGGGCGTCATCAGAGACTTTTCCAAAACAAATTCCGCGATATGGACGCCATCAAAATCAGGGAGTTATACGATTTATGTCGATGTAAAAGATGCGAAGGGAAGAATCGCAACAAAAACGCTTGTTTATGTTGTTTCTTCGTCATCGAGCCCAGCAGCGGCTTCGATTTCGATCTCGAATACTTCTGGAACGGTCCCAGCGGGAAAAAGCTTTTATGTCAAAGCGGTGGTGACGCCGTCGTCGGAGAGGGCGTATTTTACAAGCTCCGATGGGTCGATTGCAACTGTTTCCGAAAGAGGGTTTGTCTACGGAGTTTCTCCGGGAACAGCGGTAATTACCGCGATGGACAAAACAGGTAAGATCAAGAAAACCTGTACAGTACAAGTAACAGAATCAAATCCGGTTAAATTTGCCTACTCATCGCCGAATAATGCCCCGCGTGGATCGCTTGTGAAGCTGATTGCGATTACGAATCAGGATCAGGATGCTGTAAAGTTTTCAGTGGGCGAAAAAGAGATCGCGGCGGCGAAATCCACCGATGAGAATACGTTTGTATGGACAGCGAGTATCTTAGCATCAGAAGTAGGAACTTCGCAGGTCAAGACCTACGCAAAGAGAAACGGTAGCTGGAGTACCTGCTCGGATGGAAATTTTAGCATCTATGTTAGCGGATCGACCGACACGACAACAGCGGTTCTTGAAAACAGAAGAATCAGCGACCAAGGCGTTGATTTTATCGCGCAGTCAGAAGGGTTTATCGGAACTGTTTACGATGATCCGCTTGTCACCGATACTCCAACGCTCGGATACGGAAAAGTAATCTGGGCGGGGGAAACGTTCTATAATGATATTACACGGCAGGAAGGTTTTGCGATGCTTTTAAAATCGCTCAACGACGGTGCTTATACGAGCAGTGTGAATCGGTTTTTATTAAACAACAGTGTTAAGTATAATCAAAGGCAATTTGATGCGCTCGTAAGCTTTAGTTATAATGTTGGGACTGCCTGGACAGGAAACGGATACGACCTAAATCGAATTATTTTAAATGCTTATGAATCTGGGGATTCTTCGATGACGGGGGTTGTCGCCGTAGACGACAGTTTAAATCTTCGTTCCGGCCCGGGGACTTCCTATCGTGTCATCGGATCGCTTTATGATGGAAATATTGTGACCATTTTAGAGAGCGTCAACGGTTGGTATAAAGTGAAAACAGCCGGAGGGGTAACAGGATACTGCAGTGCGGAGTTTATAAAAATTTCAGCTTCAGGCGCTGGGAGTAGAAACTTAAACAATGTCAACTGGAATGAGTTCAGCCTAGAGCTCAACTCATGGCACCATGCAGGGGGATGTGTGTTGGGGCTATTGTACCGCAGGCTCGATGAGCTATCGGTTTTCTTCTATGGAGAATACCAGCGTCACTGGACAAATGGATATAATCCACACGCATTCCCAATTCCAAACTGCATCAAAGGTCAGTGGAAGGGATAACATGACACAAAATTTTGTGGGACCCCGTTTGCAAAAAGAGGGAGATCTAAATTTTATAAAATAAAAAGAGGAAGGAATACCCCTTCCTCTTTTTATTTTGTTCAGATGATCAAAAGCAAGGATCAGTTCAATCCCTGCTTTTAAGATGCTATTTTATCTCAGATGCAATTCCTATTGCGTATTCCTTTATGCTTTGAAGGTCCTCGTCACTTGGCATGAAGTTTGCTTTGATTCCATCTCCAAAGAAATTGTATTTTAATTGAGACAGTCTCGTCTTAATCATCTCAACGGCTTCAGCACTCCATCCATAAGAGCCGAACGCACCGGCAACTTTTCCTCTTGTACCGATCGCATCGACCGAAGAGAGGACGTCCCAAACCACCTTTGGCGCGTCTCGGTTAATAGTGCAGGAGCCGACTAAGAGGGCATCGGCGGAGGCAATTTTCTCTGCAATTGTACAGACAGGTGTCGTCACCATATCGCAGATCTCCGGAGTAATATCTGTTTTTTCTTTGACAGCATCAAATGCCGCTTCAGCTAATTGCTTGGTGCAGCCATACGCCGACGCATATAAAATCAGCATCGTCTTCGAAGTTTTGCTGGGAACTGTACTCCAATTACGATACTCATCCATGCGTTCCTTGATTTCTTTGGTAAGTACCGGTCCATGGCTTGGGCAGACAAACTGGAGTTCCAAATCTTTGATTTTATCAAGTCCTGCCAGAACATACGGCTTAAACGGAGAAAAAATGCCTTGATAGTAATAGTGGAACTCCTGCAAATAGGCGTCGCGATATCGGATGTTTTCATCAAGCATCGTGGGCTCACAGAAATGGCATCCCAAAAAGTCGCAGGAGAACAGCGTTTTATCTTCCTTTAAATATGCCATCATCGAATCTGGCCAGTGAAGAAGAGGAGCTACGATGAACTTAAACTCTGTCCCGCCCAACGTTAAAACATCCTGATGCCGAACTGTTTTACAAAGAAAATCTTTGTTTAAAATCGCTTTGAGATACTTTTGTGCCACAGCAGTACAAACAACTGTGATCGATGGATTCAATTCCAGTAATTTTTTTAAACTGCCGGAATGGTCGAGTTCCGTGTGATTGACAATAATCGCGTCGATCGATTCAATATCGACAAGGCAACTGATATTATAGAGGTACTCATCAAAGAAATCGGTGTGTACCGTATCGATCAGCACATTTTTTTCACCGGTGACCAAATAAGCGTTATAAGAGGTACCATACTTTGCTTCCATCACGATATCGAAGACGCGAAGCGATGGATTAATTACTCCGACAGAATACACGTGATCGGATATTTTTGTAATACTCAAAATGAATTCATTCCTTTATTATTCTTTTGTAAACATTTCTTTTCCAACGCCGCACAATGGGCAAACCCAATCGTCTGGAAGATCCTCAAACGGTGTCCCTGGAGGGATGGCTCCTTCAGAGTCTCCGCGATCTGGCATATAAACCCACCCACAAGCATCGCATACATAATTATCCATAAAAATCTCTCCTTTTCTTGATAGAAGTGTCAAGCACCACTATATATTGTGTTGAAATTTAAAATTGATACAAGGTTATAATAAAGCAAACAATCGGTAATGTCAAGATTGAATAAGAATGATAAAAGATAAATTTAAACTGAGGAAGTAACTTTTCATGAAAAGTTGAAAAATCCAATAAAATGTTAACAGATTGAAGCTGTTTTGCTATAATATAAAGAAAAAGGGGGAATAGGTGTGCGCATTGAGAAGGTAGGGGACGCAATCCGTGAATTGTTAGAGACAAATGAGTTTTTTCAAATGTTAATGGGGATTATAGAATACGTGATCTATACGTTTACGGTGCTTGTTTGTATCAATCAGTTTATCAGCCTAGGCGGGTTTGTCGGCGCCTTATTTTACTATCTGTTTTTTGTTTTGGCTATTTTGGCGTTTGCCGGAAGAAACTATGTCGGGCTGATCATCCTGTTTGCAGGATACCTGTTTGCAAACTTTTTTTCGTTTATTAAACTTCTACTTTTTGCGCCGAATCACTTTTTTTCCTGGCAACATTTTATGGGGATATTTTTGTATGCGCTGCTTATGTGGTTTTCGATTAGATTGTTTCAGAAAAATACAGTTGGAGAATTTCCTAGCGAGATTCCAGCAGAAACAGAGAATCAGCATGATCAGAACAATCAAAACAGTTAAGAGCGGGGGCTGTTCGTTCTTTATTTCTGAACGGTTCGCTCTGTCAATTGGAGACGATGAGAAAAAGGTTACATTACAAGCATTCCACCGTCTGACTGCAAAAGAATCAGGATTTGTTCCTCGAGACCTGTTTCGGCATTGACATAAACGAGCACATGATCATTATTTTGACCGATACAGGTAAATTCATAACATAGCACCTCGTGAAGCCCGGCTGTTGGGATACAGCAAAGGGCTTCTTTTTCGATAGTGAGAAAGGAACTGACAGATTCCCTTGCTTTTTCTGTAGTGATAAGGTTGGTAGCAGCGGGGCGAGCATGGTGATTCATCAGAAAACCCGTTGCCTGGTAGGAAACAACTTCTCCTGTGTCGAGTGCGACACCAACTTTGACGAGATCAGGATAATAAACAACACCGTTTTCTTGATACGCATAGTTGATCGTACAAATCCCGTTTGCGGTGACATAATAACTTTCTTTCATGGTGTTCATTCCGTGGAAAGCAAGAAAAGTGGATGCGATAGAAAATGCCCGAGCAGAGTCAATCGTTTCGGTACCAATACCACGGGAATTGAGAAGATCGTCGATTTGTCCTCCGTTTTTTGTAATGCTAATCGCTGCGGTGTCCTTTGTAAAATGGTATAAAGGCAAATTCCCGCCGCTGTCGCCGGTATAGGTTAGAGAACTAGGATCGACACCCAGAAAATTGGCGGCCTTTTGTCTGGCGTCATCGAGTGTAACCGAGGCTTTATTTTCTAGAAACTGCGGTTTCATCCTCGTGATATGGTCGGAAAAAGGTCCGTCATAGAGCATAGTTGGATAATCGGTAAAGCCTTCGTTCATTTCATGGAATCCGGTGTTGATATATGGCTCGGATTCGTTTTGTGTTTGGAAAGATACATTTTTTACAGCGTCTGGCGTATCCCCGATATGAATGGTTCCGTCGTCAAAGCGGGCGGAGATGTCTTTTAAATCAGTGTTTATTTTTTTAGCGTATTGGCACATGGTCTGAAGGTTTTTCATTTCATTCTCTGTCATCGTTTTTCCCTTTGCGAGATTACTGGAAAGATAGGAAGCAAAATCACCGACCTGCGCGATAAATTTGTTGACGTTTTCCATGTTGACTGAACCCAGCGGAAGTCCGGCTAGAGCACCTTTTGCGCCATTTGATTCACTTAAGAGTTTTGCAGAGATTCCATACTGCAAAGGTGCAGTGTTTGCATAAACGCCTTTTGTTAAAGTGGTTTCAATATTAGAAATATAATTTGATAAATCGCTTAATGCACGCAGATACGTATATTCGAGATTGGCGCGGTATGTTTCTGCTAAGCGGTATCCTCCAATAGCGAAGCAGCTTAAAACCAATACAATTGCTAGTGAAAAACTGATGATACGGACTGTAGCACGTGCCGCTGTCTTTTGGATCATAGGATTTCCTCCTGATTTGGTAAGATGATCCTATTTTTCCACTGCGTTTCGATATTATGCAGAAAATAAAATTGTTTCAGGAAAATCAAGAAAAAGACGCTTCCTCCACTTTGCAGGTTTCAATTAATATTGTATAATAAAAAACAACAACGGAAGGGGATGTGTTTTTGAAAGAAATTTATTTTGACAACAGTGCCACGACGGTAGTTTGCCCTCAAGCAGCACTAAAAATAATGGAAGTTTTGACAAAAAATTATGCAAACCCTTCTTCACTTCATAAAAAAGGAATGGAAGCTGAAAAAGAGCTGAGAAAATCCAGAGAGATCATTGCAGACAAACTACATTGTCAGCCCCGGGAGATTTATTTTACATCGGGCGGGACAGAAGCAAATAACCTAGCTCTTTTTGGTGCAGCTAGAAAAAGAAGCAGGCTGGGAAACCGAATTGTAACAACTTTGATCGAGCATTCTTCTGTTTTGGAATCGGCCAAACAGCTCGAACAAGAGGGGTTTGAGGTGGTGTATCTTACACCGGACAAAAACGGTTTGATTCCAGCTTCTTCGATCGAGGAAGCGATTAACGAAAAAACAATTCTTGTAAGTATGATGCTTGTCAACAATGAAATCGGGTCGGTTTTACCAGTTGAGTCAATAAAAAAGGCGATAAAGCGAAAAAAATCCTCTGCACTTTTTCATGTCGACGCGGTACAAGCGTTTGGAAAGCTTGAAGTCAATCCCAAAAAGCTCGGGGCGGATTTGATGTCGATCACAGCGCATAAAATCCACGGACCGAAAGGTGTCGGAGCATTATATGTGAAAAGTGGCGTTAAAATTTTACCTCTCTTTTATGGTGGAGAACAAGAGAAAAAATTGCGCCCAGGAACAGAAGCTCTCCCGTTGATCGCGGGATTCTCCGAAGCGGTTCGGGTGCTTCCTGATTGGAAAAAAGAATATAACGAAATAAAAATGCTATACGATCAGTGCAGAAAAAGATTGACGGAGCTTCCAGGGATTACGGTGCATTCAAGAGAAGATGGGTTTCCATATATTTTAAATTTTTCTGCCAAAGGAATTCGATCCGAGACGATGTTGCATTATTTAGCAGAACGTGGGATATCTGTTTCAAGCGGGTCAGCTTGCGCAAAAGGAAAGAAGAGCCATGTGTTAGAAGGGATCGGGTTAGATCGCAGCCTGATCGATTCAGCTGTTCGGGTTAGCTTTTCGAGATACAACCGGATCGAAGAAATTCCGCCGTTTATCGGTGCAGTTTTAGAGGGGATCAGAAGTATTGCTAAGAAATAGGAAGGACTGTTACAATGAAAGAGCTATTGCTGTTAAAAATAGGGGAAATTGTCTTAAAGGGGCTCAATAGGAGAACCTTTGAGGATGTCTTAATAAAAAATATCAAGAAAGCACTATATCCTATTGGAAAGTTTGGGGTGAAAACCGCACAATCGGCGATTTATGTGACTCCGGAAGAGGAAGACGCTGATTTGGATCAGGCACTGGAGCGCCTGATGTGTGTCTTTGGAATCGCATCACTTTCGAGAGCATGTCAGGTACGAAAAGACATGCAGGAGATTAAAAAGACAGCTGCGATCTATTTAGAAGAAGAATTAAGCGAAGCGAAAACCTTCAAAGTAGAAGCAAAACGCGCGGATAAAAGGTTTGCACTAAAATCCCCAGAGATTTGTAGGGAACTCGGCGGGTATCTTTTAGAACAGTTTGAGCATCTGAGAGTCGATGTACACAATCCCGATGTGACGGTAACGGTTGAAATCCGTGAGGCGGGAGCATATATCAGAGGAGACGCGCTGCACGGCGCCGGAGGAATTCCTGTTGGGACGGGTGGTAAGGCCGCCATACTGATTTCTGGAGGAATCGATAGTCCCGTTGCTGCCTGGATG
>CAKSKO010000035.1 GCA_934465125.1 uncultured Eubacteriales bacterium | reverse complement strand
GAATTCACGTTTCTTGCGGATCAAATTTCTGTTACGCCACGAGAGATTACTGTGATTACGATTTCGACAACAAAAACGGACTTATTGCTGTAACAAAGATCATGACCAATCAGCTACTCCAGGAGATATTTAAAAAGAAAGGTTGTTTGATGTATTTTATTAGGACTCACGAAAATACTAAAAAAGCTTGAGCAGATAAAATAAAAATCGAGAGGGAAAGAGGAAAAAAAGTGAGTCAATTAATCGCAATAGACAATATTTTTAAAATATACTCAGCAGGAGAAAACAGCGTTTATGCAATTAACGGGATTAGTTTGAAAATCGCAAAAGGGGAGTTTGTTGCGATTGTTGGGCAGTCGGGCTCGGGGAAATCTACCCTGATGAATGTGTTGGGATGCCTTGATAGTCCAACGAAAGGTTCCTATTTTTTAGGTGGCAAAGCGGTATCAGATATGACAGATAATGAGCTGTCGAATATTAGAAACAACCAGATCGGTTTTATTTTTCAAGGGTTTAATTTAATTCCAAGCTTAGATGCGCTTGAAAATGTAGAGCTTCCTTTGATTTATAGGGGGATTCCCAAAAAAGTGCGAAGAGCGTTGGCGGTGAAATCCTTGATCAGGGTAGGACTAGAATCCAGAATCAACCACCGACCGTCTGAGATGTCTGGTGGACAGCAGCAAAGAGTAGCAATTGCTCGAGCAATTGCGGCAAGACCGTCAATTATTTTGGCAGATGAGCCAACTGGAAATCTCGACTCGAAATCAGGAGAAGATGTGATTGCAATTTTAAAGCAGTTAAATGAAGAGGGAAAAACAATTATATTAATTACTCATGATAATAAAGTCGCAGAAATGGCAGAACGAAGAATTAAAATTCATGATGGTAAAGTAGTAGGAGATACATCAAAAGCAAAATCAGTCGACAGCGCGTCCTGAAAAAGAAGAAATTTTCTGCTTTGTAGATTTACAAATTTATTGGTGGATATTATTGACAAGATAAAAAAAGGTGATATACTGAATACCAGATTGAGTGAGTTCGTCAGAATATAAAGGGGGAAATTCTATGGCGCCTATGATTGAAATGCATGATATTGATGTTGGGGCGTTTCTATCGGTTCTGGATCAGTGCGAAGGCAATGTGTATTTGGTTACGCGTGAAGGCGACCATTTGAATCTAAAAAGTAAGCTGTGCCAGCTCGTTGGTTTGGCGAACCTGATCGAAGGCGGAAAAATTGCGGAAGCTTATATCGTCTGCGAGAATGCGAAAGATGAGAGTAAATTGTTTCGATTCAATCTTTTAGGGGCTACAGAAGAAAAGAAATAATTCGGCTTAAGATGGTCCCGCACCACCCTTTTGGGTGGTGATTTTTATTGCCAATATTGCCTCTGTATTGGTAACGAGGAAAATAAGTTTTCAACTTCGGGGGCTGGTGATTGTGATTATTTAAATTTTATATAATAAAGAGGATTATAAAGTATTTGATTGAATTTTCTGGAGGGTATTTTTTGAGACGGTTTGAAAGAATAACGGAGCGGTTGAAAGAGATTTCTCCGGTGAGATTGATTGTTTCGAGCTTTTTTATCATCATTTTGATTGGAGCGCTTCTGCTTCAGCTGCCGATTTCATCCAGAACATCAGAGCTGCCCAGTGTTGTAGATAGCTTATTTATCGCAACTTCTTGCACCTGCGTGACAGGCCTTACGATGTTTGATACCTGGACACAATGGTCAGCGTTCGGACAAATAGTGATGATTACCTTAATTCAGATTGGGGGATTGGGGTTGATTACGTTTACGACAGGAGTCACCTTGTTTTTAAGAAGAAAGCTTGGATTAAGGGATCTGCAAATCGCCAAGGAGTATACAAACGGGAATGTGATCGATACACCGCATCTGATTCGAACGATCTTATTTGTTAGTTTTGCATGTGAAGCAGTTGGCGCGTTGTTGCTAGCTGTTCGTTTTATTCCGCTATATGGTGTTTACGGTATTTGGGTTTCGATTTTTACAGCGATCTCCTCTTATTGCAATGCAGGATTTGATATCATGGGGTTTCAAAGTCCGGGAATGAGCCTGGTTGATTTTGCAGGAGACCCTATTGTCAGCTTAACGGTGTCACTTTTAATTGTTATTGGCGGGATTGGATTTGTTGTTATTGTCGATATTTATTCTTATGGGTTAAAAAGATTCAAGAAACAGGAGATTCATCCTCGCTTAACGGTTCATTCCGTGGTTGTGTTAAAAATAAGTGCAACATTGCTCGCAGTTGGAAGTGTTTTGTTTTTTCTTTTAGAGAGAGAAAATACGTTAAAAGGAATGAACTTTTTCGAGCAGCTTAACGCGTCATTTTTTCAATCGGTAGCTGCTAGGACGGCAGGATTCTTTACTATCCCAGTTGGCGAAGAATATGATATCACTAAAATCCTAACAATTATATTAATGTTTATTGGAGCCTCTCCATCCTCAACAGGCGGAGGAATCAAAACCACAACGTTTGTTGTGCTGCTTGCAACAGTCAGCAGTGTGTTAAAAGGTGACCAGGATACTCTGGTTAGAAAACATAGAATTGAGAAGACAACGGTTTATAAAGCATTGTCAATCGCGATATTATCCCTTTTGATTATTGCGATTACAACTAGTGTAATGGAAACTGCAGAAGCACATAAAGCTTTTTCAGCAATAGATATTATTTTTGAGGCTGCTTCAGCATTCGGTACAGTAGGCCTTACAGCAGGAATCACCACGAGTTTATCTGCAATTTCTAAGATTGCACTGATTATTACAATGTTTATTGGTAGAGTAGGACCAATTTCTCTTGTATTTGCGCTTACTATGAGGCATGCACGTAGAACAGAGACAATCCTTCCGGAAGCGAAGATTATTGTTGGTTAGATTATAGTTGTTTTATTGCTCCAATACAAAAAATTTCTGGGAGTATGCAGGTTAAAAGAGAAGCATACTAGAATGATACGCTTCTCTTTTTTATTGTGAAACAAATAGCCAGCGACAATTTGTTGTCGCTGGCTATTTGTTAATAAAAATCGAATGGAATCCTTATTTTCAGTGTGTTGAATTCAGACTACTTGTAGTACCATCCTTTGACTGAATCGAATCTTCAAAGATAAATTTCGCAAGGTCATATCGAGCTTGATCCATATCGTCGATTAGAAGAACGGCAGCCCCGTCAATATATTCATTCGAAAAATTATCAAGTTCAGGCAAACTGAACTCCGACATCGGATAGTTCATATACGTAATGGAATTTGCTACTAATGTCACAATCTCATTTTTCTTTAAGTTGGTTGTCACCATCGGACCAACATCTGCGATGATCCCGGTTATCTGAGCAAGATTTGCCGTCTTCATCTTGGTAACAACAGCGCCTAAAACATCTCTTTGTCTGGAGGTCCGGTCAAAATCAGACATGATGCTATCCCTGTTCCTTGCGTGGTTCAATGCTTGAAGTCCAGATAAATGTTTCATACCATCGCCATACAGCTTATTGGGATCGTCGCAATGGGTGTTTAGGTATTCACATTCCTCAGCAGTAAGTTCTAAATCAATCCCGCCCAGACGATTGATGATCGCTTCAAAGCCAGGGAAATCTGCAACGGCATATCGGTCAACATCAACGCCAAAATTTCTTTCGATCGTCTCGATTGCGAGTTTCGGTCCACCATACGCATAAGCCGCATTTAATTTGTCTTCGCCGTATCCTGGAATGCTGACATAAATGTCGCGAAGAAAAGAAGTGAGTTTTAATTTTTTATGTCTATTATCGATCGATACCATCAAAATAGAATCGGCTCTTCCGCTGTCTCCTGCGGAATAACTGTCAGATCCAAATAAAAGAATATTCAATACCATTGGGTCTGATAGGAGCTTATTTCCGTTGATATCAATGTCTAGCAATGGGTCGTCGACATCGGTGTTTGTTAATCCATTGGCAGTCGAACTGCTATCTAGAGGATCATAGTTTAAAGACCCCAACGTATTGTAACCATATACCATGACGCTTCCTGTTATCACAAAAATAATCGAAAGCACTACGATTAAAACATTTCGGACTTTTTTTGATCCGGTTTTTTGTTTTTTCCGTTTATTTCCAGAATAGATATCTTCATAATGTGATGAACTCTGGCGATATTGATAAGAATCTCCATAGTCATCACGTCTACCGGTATTGTTTCCTTTGTTTGAATGAGACGCCATTGTCTGTTCACGCTCCTGCTTTTTCTATATTCCTGATATGAATCTTTTATTCATATGATGATTAGATTAATACTGCCATTATACTTCAAAACATAGATAAAATCAAATATTTTGATCAGATTACTGATGAGTGATTATTTTTCCTGCTCATCTAGGGTCAAGCAATACGACGGAAGAAATTCTTCTAAAAAACAGAAGACTTCCGGGGAATTCATAGAGTAAAGTGTTTTTCTGATCGTTTGTTCTGCTTCGATAAATTCATCATTGCCCATTCGTTTTTCTTCCACACATTTAATAAGTGCAGAAAGCTTGTCCGCCGCCTTTACAAAACGCCAAAGCTCCTTCTCCTGCGCGGTTTCATGCAGTAAAGGCTGGTAAACGTCTTGAAGATCGCAGGGCAAAGAAGAAAGAAGTTTTTCTTTTGCGACAGTTTCGACCTCTTTATACGAATTTCTAATTTCTGGGTTGTAATATTTAATCGGAGTAGGTAAATCTCCGGTTAATACCTCGGTTGCATCGTGAAATAAAGCCAAAAGAGCTACCCGTTCTGTATTCACATGCCCATGAAACCGTTTATTGTGCAACACGGCGAGTGCATGTGCGATGAGGCTGGTCTCTAACGAATGTTCACTCAGGTTTTCTTCCCGTGTGGCGCGCATCAATCCCCAACGATTAATGTATTTCATCCTCGATAGCTTTGCAAAAAAATGCGAATGTTTCACAAAATCCCCCTGCTTTCCGTTTTTTGGAACTAAAAGCGTAAAATAATTTATTTTTTAAGCATACTAAAGATCACGGAAATAGTTGTTAAAAAACTATGAATACTCCAATATTAATACAAAGATAATACAAAGAAAAAGAACTTCTTCTATGATTCCTTTTTTGAGCGAAATTTATGATATAATATGGTAAAATTAATTTTTAAAAATAGAGAGTAAGAGAGCTATTAACGGAGGTGTAAAGCTTGAAGCTAACAAAACAAAAGGTATTTTTTGAGGAAAATCAATATTATGTAAAAGCTTTTTTATACGGGGTGTTTGTTTCCTTTTTGTTTTTTCTCCCGTTTATTTTATACGATAAGGGATATTTTCTTTACTATGGGGATTTTAATGTGCAGCAAATTCCGTTTTATAATATGGTGCACGATGCGATCCGAAATGGCGAGTTCTTCTGGAATTGGAATACAGACTTAGGGGTTAACTTGATCGGATCTTATACATTTTATTTGCTGACAAGCCCGTTTTTCTGGTTGACACTTCCATTTTCCAGCACTGCAGTACCCTATCTTATGGGCCCGTTGCTTATCCTCAAATTCGGTTGTGCTTCGCTTACCGCTTATATTTATTTAAAACGATATGCCAAAAATCAAAATTTTGCAGTGCTCGCCGCAGCGCTTTATGCTTTTTCGGGTTTTTCAATCTATAATATCTTCTTCAACCATTTTCATGAAGCAATTATTATCTTCCCTCTTCTGCTTTGGGCGCTCGACGCTTTTATGTATCAAAAGCGCCGGGGAATATTTGCTTTCATGGTATTCGCTTCGTGTTTCATCAATTATTATTTTTTTGTGGGGCAAGTTGTTTTTTTGCTTTTATATTGGATTGTAAAGATGTTTATGGGGACGTATCGATGCAGCATAAAGGGGTTTTTGGTTTTACTGTTTGAATCGGTAATTGGGGTGCTTATGACGGCAGTTGTACTTTTCCCGACGATCCTTGCTGTCATACAAAATCCGCGCGTGAGTAATCCGCCGAGTGGCTGGGGCGCGCTGTTATACAGCCACGAGCAGAGGTATATTCATATTTTACAAAGCTTTTTCTTCCCACCGGATATCCCCGCGCGCCCGAACTTTACGCCGGATTCTGATGCAAAATGGGCGTCTTTGGGTGCGTATTTGCCGTTATTTAGCATGGTTGGTGTAATCGCGTGGATGCAGAGGAAGAAGGATCATTGGCTCAAGCGGCTTTTGCCGATTCTATTTCTCATGGCGATGATCCCTATTTTAAACAGTGCGTTCCAGCTGTTCAATTCAGCATACTACGCAAGATGGTTTTATATGATTACCTTAATGATGAGTCTTTGTACGCTTTTGTCTTTGGAAAGCGCGGGAATCGATTGGAAGCGAGCGATCAAATCAACAGCCGTCATTACCTTAGCGATTGCACTGCCGATTGGATTATTGCCAAAGACAACAGGTTCAGGCAACAATAAAAAAACAACGATTGGATTAATGGCGTACCCAGACCGATTTTGGATCTATGTTGGTTTTGCCGTTTTAAGCCTTGTACTATTGGCATTTCTTCTGAAATATTATAAAAAGGAGCAGAAACAGTTTTGTCGGGTCGCTACAGTTAGTCTCGTTGTTGTGACGTTTGTTACATCGACTTATATCATAGGACTCGGTAAATCACAGTCCTACAGCACCCATAATTATATCATTCCGTATTGCTTGGGGCAGAAGCAGAAGTTCAATTTACCCGATACAAAAAATTGTAGGGTAGACGTCTACAACGGGATGGATAATCTTGCGATGTTCTGGCAACTGCCGACGATTCAGGCGTTTCATAGCATTGTACCTGGTTCGATCATGGAATTTTACCCAACGATAGGGGTCAAACGCGACGTCGGTTCAAGACCGGATACGAAACCGTATGGCTTGCGCGCACTCACCTCGTGCCGCTGGTTGTTTGACGATACAGCCGACGACAAATCATTTCAAACGGTGAGCGGACAAACGCTGATGCCGGGCTGGGATTATTATGATACGCAACATAATTTTGCGATTTTTGAAAACCGCTATTATATCCCATATGGTTTCAGCTACGATAATTATGTTACCAAGAAGCAGTATGATGGAGTGGATGAAGCGAACAGACATCTACTTCTTTTAAAGGCAATTGTCTTGGATGATGAAGGTGTGAACAAAAATAAGGATATTTTAAAACCAATTGGTAACCCCAGTGCGCTTTTATATACAGAAAACGCCTATTTTGAGGATTGCAACAAAAGAAAACAAATGGCTTGTTCCTCTTTTAAACGGGGGAAAAATGAGTTTACGGCTGAAATTGATATTTCAGACGAAAAAGACCGGTTGGTATTTTTCAGCGTCCCATATGAAAAGGGATGGTCAGCCACTGTAAATGGGGTGCCTGAAGAAATTCAAAAAGTAAATATTGGGTTTATGGCCGTCAGGGTACCAAAGGGGATCAAAAGTACGATCCATTTCACGTATCAAACACCGGGACTATTGCCTGGGACGTTTGTTAGCATTGGAGCAGCAGCAATTTTTGCAGGGTATGCGATCTGGAGCAAAAGAAATAGAAAGGAGAGAATTGGAGGTAGGTACTATCCTGCAACGCAACAGGATCAAAAGATTTTAAAAAACTATCAGAGCGGCATAAAGTGATATATTTTCCAAGAAACGAAATAAAAAGATTAAATGATTGTAATTGTCTGGTCTAATTGCTATTTATGTTGTATAATAACAGCGACAAAATTATGTAAGGGGAGTTTATTTGATGAGCTTTGGTCAGAAGATACTCAAATATCGGGATGAAATAATGAAAGATCTTAGAGCATTGATTCAGATACGGTCTTGCACAAGAGACGCTCAGCCCGACAGTTTTGCAGGAGAAGAAGCGCTTGATTGGATCTTAAAAAAAGCGTCTTCGATGGGGCTTGCTACAGCAAGGGTTGGAAATGCAGCGGGGCACGCCGAGTACGGAGAAGGAGAAGAACTCGCAGCGGTATTGACGCATGTCGACGTTGTTCCTGCAGGGGACGGATGGGATAGTGATCCATTTGTGCTAACAGAAAAAGACGGCATACTTTTTGGAAGAGGTGTTGCCGACGATAAAGGTGCCGCGATTATCGCACTTTACTGTTTAAAAGTATTGCAAGAAGAGAAGGTAGTACCAGTCAGAAAGCTGAGAACCATCTTTGGAGCAGGAGAAGAATCTGGAATGAATGATATGGCAGAGTATTTTGGAGAAGAAGAATTACCCGATCTGGCGTTTACCCCTGATTCAAACTATGGAATTTGCAACAGAGAAAAAGGGATTTTGCAAATAGAACTCTCCTTGGAGCAGCATGACGGAACAACTCTGACAGAATTCCACGCGGGTAGTGCGATCAATACCGTGCCGGATAAAGCGTATGTATTGCTCAATTGCACAGAGAACGAGGACCATCAACTTCAGCGCTTAGCGGATGCGAAAATAGGAGAGTATGAGTTCCGTTATACAATCGACGGACTTATGATTATCTCAAAAGGGGCGGCGGCACACGCGGCTGAAGCCGATCAAGGATTCAATGCCGCGACACATCTGATTCGTCTTCTAGCTTCTAACTTTGGGCATAAGGTGCTTGGAAAAATCTGTGCGTTCATCGACGCAACAATTGGTCTCGAGATCCATGGAGCTTCTATGGGTATTAAAAAACATGACAAAGAGTCGGGAGAGCTTACAATCAATGTCGGAACGGTTGATATTGGTGATAAAGGCGCAACCGCGAAACTTGATATCCGTTATCCAGTGACAGCAGATGGGGAGGAGATTTTTGCAACGATCCGAAAAAGAGCAGAAAACGAAGGAATTTCTGCAAAAATTATAAACCATCAGAAACCGTTGTTTCTGCGAGAAGAACAAATGCCGATTCCGCTGCTGAAACAAGCTTACAGAGAAATCACAGGCAAAGAACCGGAGCTTTATGCAACAGGGGGTGGTACCTACGCGCGGACGCTCTTGGGAAAAGGAGTCGCATTTGGACCGATTTTTAAAGGTGAAGAAGCAAGATTACATAATACCAATGAAAACATCAAGGAAGAATTGCTATTTTTACATG
>CAKSKO010000034.1 GCA_934465125.1 uncultured Eubacteriales bacterium | reverse complement strand
TGCCAACAACGCCATTTTGACCTTTCATGCAGGAGCAGGGGGGACCGAAGCGCAGGATTGGGTGGAGATGCTTTATCGGATGTATTGCCGCTGGGGGGAGCGCCGCCATTACAAGGTCAAAACGCTCGATTATCTCGATGGAGAAGAAGCAGGACTCAAGAGTGTCTCAATTTTGATCGAGGGGACAAACGCATACGGATTCATGAAAAGCGAAGCTGGAGTGCATAGGCTTGTTAGAGTTTCGCCGTTCGACTCGTCTGGGAGAAGACATACTTCATTTGCGTCGCTTGAAGTGATGCCGGAGATCGATGATAATATTGAAATTGAAATTTCACCGGATGATATTAAAATGGACGTATTTCGTTCGAGCGGAGCGGGAGGTCAGCATATCAATAAGACATCTTCCGCTGTCCGTTTAACACATCTTCCAACAGGGATTGTTACTGCGTGTCAAAATGAGAGAAGCCAGCATCAAAACAGGGAAGTTGCGATGAAGATGCTCAAATCGAAGCTCATAGAAATCAAAGAACGAGAACACCTCGATAAAATCGAGGATATTAAGGGAGAGCAAAAGGAGATCGGATGGGGATCACAGATTCGCTCCTATGTATTTATGCCGTATACATTAGTAAAAGATCACCGCACAAATTACGAGATGGGCAATATCGGCGCCGTGATGGACGGAGATATCGATGGATTCATCAATGCTTATCTAAAGGCAGAGAGCCTTCATACACTGGCAGGCTCTAAGACGAATCCTCCTGCATAGAAATTTCTAAAAAAAGAAGCAGCCGAAACAATTGTATGTTGACTGCTTCTTTTTTCTATTATTTCGGTTGTTTTTTTCGCATCGCTTTTTGCTGCCTGATGTCATTCCCCAAAAAAGCCAAACGGATGTTATTCCCCATAATACGGGAGACAAGCCGTTCTGTATAACATTTCTCCAGTTCTTTCATCGATAAGTTTGTGCTGATAATGGTAGGCTTTGACAACATAATGCGAGAATTGATGATGTTATAAATAGCTGCGGTTGAAAATGAAGTAGGAAATTCTGTTCCGAGATCATCTAAAATCAAAAGATCACAACCGATCAAATGCTGTTCGCTTTCTATGCTTTGTTCGTCGCGGTTATTGTAACGGAATCGTTCTTTTTCGAGCTTCGAAACGATATTCGGGGTAGAACCGTAAATTACTCCAAAGCCTTTGTCAATCACGATCTTTGCAATCGCAAGCGATAAATGTGTTTTTCCAAGACCGGTTGCTCCTTGCATCAAAAGACTCTTTGAGGAGAGAGAAAAATTGATAGCGTATTCTTTGCAGTAACGAAAGATATCCTCCATTCTTTTTTTAGGAGAAGGCAACCCTTCTTTAGGGGGAATTGACGAATAATGATCAAGAGAAAAACTCTCAAAGGAGGAAAGGGACAACGGAGAAAGTTTGTTTAACCGTTTATACGCTTCCTGGCGCAATATTTTTTTGAAACAGTCGCACATTTTTCCGCCCAAATATCCTTCATCTTTGCAATTTGTGCAATGAAAATGAATTTCTAGATAATCTTCTGGTAAGCCTGCATTTTTGAGCAAAAGCGCCAATTCTTGTTGGAGCGCTAGATTTTTCTCTTTTAACAGTGTCAGCTGTTCTTTTGTATCTGCTCCGTTTAAAACAGCTTTTGCTGCTCCCACAGCTGTTGCTGACAACAGCTTTTCAATCTCCTGCGCACGAGGGCAGCGAAGATAAAACGCTGTTTTTCTGTTTTCAGCATCCAACACTGCAGACTGCCGTAACAGTTCCAGTGTTTTATTCGCGGACTCGTAAACGTCTCTGCTGTATCCCACTGTTATCACCTTCTATCAATTTAGTCTAAGTCGTCAAAAATACTTGTGTTTTCATATTCGTCGATGTCATAAGACGGCGAGTGTGCTTGCGATTCCAATTTTTTTAATCTACTCGTTCGTTTTTCTTCTACCGCCTGTTCTATCGTACAGATATTACTGTTATGCCAGCGCATTAAAATACTATCAATGTATTTGGAGATATATTTTCCTTTCGCATTCACGCATCGTTCATACGCCTCGCGAATCATCTCATCAGAAAACTTCCATTCGTTGATCCAGCGGTTAGAACATTCGTCTTCCTTTGAAGTTGGGGAGCGCGGTTCAAGCCCTAAGATTGTTACAACTCGTTTCCAAGCTCGCTGGTGTTCATCTAGTGAACGGATTTTATTTTCAGCTTTTTCAATCGTATCAATTTCTTCCGCAGCCCAAGAGACAGCGACTTTCTCAATATACTTCATATTACTTTTCCCGGTGCTGACTGCGTATTGCAAAATCATGATGATGACGTCCACAGGTAGTCCGTCGTTGTCATGAAGCATCAAAAGCGTTGCGCAGTCCCCATTGGAAATCGGTCTGCCTAAAATAATCTGCGCTTCCTGCATCAAAAAGGAAAGTTCCGGTTGATCCGAGATCCGTTTTGCAACGAATTGAGGATCGGGTTTTTGCGGACGAGACAGCGGCCTCGGACGTACCGGTACCGCCTTTTTAGACGATTCTTCCGGGGGTTCCTGTGTGTTCATTTTGGACGAAGCAGTATCCTTTTCAGCAGAAACCGATTTTTTTTGAAGATCTTCTGCATTCGATGGAACGTAATTTTCTCCGTCAGACTTCAAAAGGCCGCTCTCAATCCAATACTGCATCGCATCTTTTGCGTCTGCTGGATGCATCGCCAGTGCGTTTGATAGAGCTTCTATCTCGAATGGTTCTCCAGCATGCCGTAATGTCCATAATAAAACTTTTAATTGCGCTGAACCTGCCAGTTTAATATGTTTGTCCACCACACAACTTGGAACAGCAAAAACACAGTTCCAACTTCCTAAATTAATTGAATAACCCATTATATTACACCTCATTTTCTTATTATAGCATATTAACTCAAGGCAAAAAAGCATAAACAGAAGTATTTTAGTTTGCACTCGCTAAATTCAAACGCTTTCATTTTATTACGGTTGCGGTTGATTATGTAAAAGGAAGTTCTTGTGTTTCAACCAAAAAAGGTGTATCATAATAAAATAATATCCTATTTTAAGAGATAGAAAGGTGATTTCATGGCGGCTGATTTGCATTGCCATACTAGATTATCAGATGGCTCGACAAGTATTGAAGAGCTAATTTTTATTGCAAAAAAGAAGGGGATTTCTACCATCGCAATTACTGATCACGATACTTTCTCCGGAACGAAACAGGCGAAAAATATAGGACAACAGCAGGGAATAGAAGTGATTGCGGGCGCAGAATTTTCGACGTTTGATTATAAAAGAGGAAGAAAAGCGCATATTCTCTGTTATCTTTGTGATCATCCGGAACGATTGGAAGAGATATGTACCGAGACAGAACAGAGCCGGAGAGAAGCCGGGATGAAGATGATCGAAAAGGTGTTAACACTTTATCCCATTTCAGTGGATATGGTTTTAAAAAGAGCGCAGGAAAGCACAAATATTTTTAAACAGCATATTATGCATGCTCTGATGGATGCAGGGTATGCCACTTCAGTTTACGGTGAATTGTTTCGGACTTTATTTGATTCCAAAACAGGGATCGCGTATGCAGATGCCAAATATCCAGATGTACACCAAGTGATTAAACAGATTCATCATGCGGGAGGACTAGCGGTGCTTGCACATCCCGGGGTATATAACAGTTACGAGCTGCTCGATGAATTGATCGAACAAAAACAGCTCGATGGAGTTGAGGTGTTTCATTCACGAAACCGTGAGGGAGATGAAGAACGGTTAAAGCGAATTGCAAAAAGAGCCCACCTTGTGATGACAGGGGGAACAGATTTCCACGGGATGTATGCTTCTCATGCTTATCCATTGGGGATGTGTACGACGCCTTTGGACCAGTTGAAAGAATTGATAAAGCGCAAGCAAGCAATTAGAAAAATTTTATAAAGGAGAAATACGATGAATTTTACGTATCATACAAAAGGAACCTGTTCGGTTCAAATCGATATTGAACTCGACGGAGATGTGATCAAAGAGGTGGAGTTTACAGGTGGATGCAACGGGAACTTAAAAGGGATTGCGGCGATGGTCCGTGGAATGAAAGCAGATCAGGTGATTGAGAAACTTGAAGGAATTACCTGCTCAAGAAGACCGACGTCGTGTCCTGATCAATTGGCAACAGCGCTCAAAGAAGCCAAAAAACAAAATTACGCTTGCAAAATAAATGAAAGATGACTTATTTATCGGCGACAAAAATGATTTGGTTGTTTCATAAGAAAAATGTTTCTAAACTGTTTTAAAGCAGAAAAAGACCCGTGAGGAAATATCCTCACGGGCTTTTTCATCATCAGACTGAACTAGCAGCAGCCACATCCGTTGTTTTCGCATCCACATCCGCAGCCTTCGTTACCGCCCAAGCCATTGCCGCAGCAGCAGAAGATGAGAATAAGAATGATGATCCAAGTACAGTTGCCTCCAAATCCGTTGCACATAGTGTGTTTTCCTCCTTTTCTAGTGTTCAATACAGTATACGATAATAGGATAAAAGTGGTTACATTTTTTATAATTGAGATAAAAGGAGATATCAAAAGAAAATGATAGAAAAACTGCGATAACACTATATAAATAAAAAAAATAATACAAAATAAAATTTTTTAGGACAAATATAGGGTTGACTTACTTAAAAATCAGGAATACAATAAAGATCAAAGAAAGTCAAAATCAAAGTTAGGTGATCGAAATGAGGATGAGTGATATTGTAGCGACATATATTTTAGGGATGCTTGAAGAATCAAACGGAAGCGTCGAGTTAAAAAGGAATGAGTTAGCTGGGGAGCTGGGATGTGTTCCAAGCCAGATCAATTATGTCATTACTTCGCGTTTTACCCCGGAACAGGGGTATATAGTAGAAAGCAGAAGAGGTGGCGGGGGATACATCCGGATCAAGCGGATCGAGATGAATCGTGCTTCTATGATTATGCATGCGGTCAACTCGATCGGATCCCGTCTCGACTTCGCTACTGCTGTTGCGATGCTTCGCAATATGCAGCAACAGGAGATTTTGGATCGAAATGTTGCAGAATTGATGGCAGCTGTCCTCTCAGAACGCTCTTACCACTGTGTTCCAGTGGAATTTCGCGATACTTTAAGAGCTTCTTTGTTTAAAAATATGCTGCTGACCCAAACCTAGTAAAGAGAAAAGAATTTAATGATTATAGGAGGTATGAAAAATGCTTTGTCAATCTTGTTCAAAAAATACGGCTACAACACATATTAAGACCATTGTAAATGGGGAGTTTACGGAGTACATGTTATGTCCGGAGTGTGCCAAAAAACTGGGCTACTTAAATCTGTTTGATGGATTCGGGTTAAATGTCCAGAACTTTTTAGGAAGCTTTCTCGGCGAGAGCGCAGAAAAAAAGCCGCTACCGGGGGCGAAACGCTGCAAAGGATGCGGATCCTCCTTTGCTGATATTGTAGAAACAGGAAAAGTAGGTTGCGCAGAATGCTACAATACGTTTTACGATCAGATGATGCCGTCGATTCAGAGAATACATGGCAATACAACGCATACAGGGAAGATTTCCATTTCAGCCGGAGCGAAAGCAAAGCTGGAAGGTAACCTACAAAAATTAAAGAATCAGCTTAAAGAGATGATTGAAAAACAAGAGTTTGAAAAAGCTGCGGAACTCAGAGATCAGATCAAAGAAATTGAAGAGCAGGTGAACGATCATGAATAAATGGTATGAAAAAAGCGGGGAGCAGGCGGATGTTGTTGTCAGTACGAGAGTGCGTCTTGCAAGAAACCTTAGAGATTTCCCGTTCGCTTCAAAGCTTTCTAAAGAAGAGAGAGAGAAGATCAATACTCTCGTCTCAGATGCTATTTTAAATGGAAACTCTGTTCTTTCCAAGCGTTTTAAACGGATTGATATGGAAAAACTCGATCAAACCGAGGCAATTTCACTGGTAGAGCGCCACTTGATCAGTCCAGAATTTGCTTCGAATAAAGAAGGAAGAGCACTTTTGCTGCTGGATGACGAATCCGTAAGCATTATGATCGGGGAGGAAGATCATATTCGTCTGCAGGTGATGAAGGAAGGGCTTGATTTAAAAAGCACCTACGAGGAAGCAGATAAGATTGATACGCTTCTTGATGAAGCGCTTTCGTTTGCATTTGATGACCGCTTGGGATATTTAACGCAATGCCCCACCAACCTCGGAACTGGGATGAGGGCGTCGATGCTCCTACATTTACCTGCGCTATCGGAAAGCGGAGCGATGAACCGCATTTCAGGGAGTTTAGCAAAACTAGGATTGACCCTTCGTGGTCTCTATGGAGAAGGAAGCCAGTCAAAGGGAGATCTTTATCAGCTTTCAAACCAGGTCACATTAGGGTTGTCAGAGGAAGAGGCACTTCAGAATCTACAGGATATTTCCATGCAGTTGATCGAGCAGGAGCGTTCCGCCCGAAACGCGATGGCAAGACATATGGAGATGCTCGATATGATCGGACGTTCCTACGGGATTCTATTGAATGCTAGGATTTTAAGCGGTGATGAGTTTATGAAATTAATTTCAAATGTAAGGCTGGGAATTGCACTAGGTGTGATTGAAGGACTCACATATGATACGATCCATGCGCTGATTATTGATGCGCAACCTGCGACTCTGATGAAGCGGGAAGGACGTCACTTACCCCCCTCAGAGCGCGATAAAAAGAGGGCGGAACTAGTCAAAGAACGTCTTCGTACGATATAAATACGATTTTATTATTAAGAAAGAAAAGAGGGAATAACAATGTATCGATTCAATGGATTTACAGAAAAAGCAAACAACGCCTTAAATCTAGCGGTAGAAAGTGCCGAAGAGATGGGGCATACTTATGTTGGAAGTGAGCACATTTTACTAGGGCTTTTAAGGGAAGGAAGCGGCGTGGCGTTTGCCGCTTTGAGCGATTTAAGAGTGACGTCCGAAGCCCTAGCTGAGTTGATGAAAAATAAAATAGGAACAGGTTTGCGCAGCAGCGTTACAACAGATGATTTTACTCCGCGTACAAAGCGTATTCTACAAATCGCTGTAATGCAGGCTGCCAGAATGAACCATAATTATGTGGGAACAGAACATCTTTTGCTAGCGCTCTTGCAGGAAAGCGACAGTTATGCTGTCCGATTTTTGAGTGAACTCGGTGTAAAACAAAACGACGTATCCGATAAGCTCGAGGAGGTCTTGGGTTCTGGAAACGGAATTTCCGAAGGATCAGAGAACATCTTTGGGCAAAGCGGAGGTTCCGGGAAACCTTCCAAAACAGGAAAAGGAAAAAGCGATACCAAAACGCTCGACCAATTTGGACGTGATTTAACAGAGATTGCAAAAAAAGGGGAAATCGACCCAGTAATCGGCAGACAAAAGGAAATTGAACGTGTGGTACAGATCCTTTCGAGAAGAACAAAAAACAACCCGTGCTTGATTGGAGAACCAGGCGTTGGAAAAACAGCTGTTGTCGAAGGGCTTGCGCTCAAGATTGCAAACGGAGAAGTCCCCGAACTGCTCAAAGGAAAACGTGTAATAGCACTCGATTTAACCGGTATGATTGCGGGTACAAAATATCGCGGAGATTTTGAAGATCGGATTAAAAATGCGATGGATGAAGTCAAACAGTCCGGAAATGTCATTTTGTTTATTGATGAGCTGCATACGATTATCGGAGCGGGTTCTGCGGAAGGTTCGGCAGACGCGGCAAATATTCTAAAACCGTCGCTTGCCAGAGGAGATTTCCAGGTGATTGGCGCGACAACAATCAATGAATACAGGAAGAATATTGAGAAGGATGCGGCACTTGAAAGAAGATTCCAACCAGTTATGGTCGGAGAACCAACAGAAGAGGAAGCTATACAGATCTTAAAAGGGCTCAGAGACCGATATGAAGCGCATCATAAAGTTAAGATCACAGATGAAGCGATCGATGCTGCGGTGAAGCTCTCTGCAAGATATATTGCGGATCGGTTTTTGCCTGATAAAGCGATCGATTTGATCGATGAAGCGGCGTCGAGAGTAAGACTTCGCGCCTATACTGCACCGGATGATTTACAAGAGCTTGAGAAAAAGGTCAAAGAACTGGAACAAGAAAAATCTGCGGCGATCAACTCTCAGGACTTCGAGCAGGCAGCAAAAATCCGTGACGAAGAAAAGAATGTAAGAGAATCCTTAGAGGAACAAAAGAAAACTTGGCAGGATAAACATGAAAAAGCAAACGGAGAAGTTAGCGAAGAGGATATCGCGTATATTGTATCGAGCTGGACTGGTGTTCCGGTCGTCCAGTTAACAGAGGAAGAAAGCGAACGGCTCCTGAAAATGGAAAACATTCTCCATGAGCGAATTGTTGGGCAAGATGAAGCGGTTACATCTGTTGCAAAAGCAATCAGAAGAGGAAGAGTTGGACTCAAAGATCCAAAGCGCCCAGTTGGTTCCTTTATCTTCTTAGGGCCAACAGGTGTTGGAAAAACAGAGCTTTGCAAAGCACTGGCGGAATCTATGTTTGGAGACGAAAATGCGATGATCCGATTTGATATGTCGGAATATATGGAGAAGCATACTGTTTCAAAGCTTGTCGGTTCTCCTCCAGGATATGTCGGATATGACGAGGGGGGGCAGCTAACAGAAAAAGTTCGCCGCAGACCGTATTCCGTTGTATTGTTTGATGAAATCGAGAAGGCGCATCCAGACGTCTTTAATATGCTCTTGCAAATTTTAGAAGATGGGCATCTGACCGATTCTCAGGGGAGAAAAGTAGATTTCAGAAATACAGTTATCATCATGACGTCAAACGTTGGAGCAAGGCTGATTACAGAACAACAGAAGAATCTAGGGTTCCGTTCCGGTGATTCGGCGGAAACCGATACAAAAAAGCTAAAAGAAACGGTGATGGGTGAACTGAAAAATACGTTCCGACCGGAGTTTTTAAATCGTGTTGATGAAATTATTGTATTCCATAAATTAACGAGTGAAGACATTAAGGAAATTGCAAAACGAATGCTAAAAACTCTTAGCAAAAGGGTAGAGGGATTAGGTCTTTCGATTGTGTTTACTGATGCTGCGGTAGAAGCAATCGCAAAAGCAGGATTTGATCCTGTTTATGGCGCAAGGCCGCTCAGACGTGCGATTCAGTCAAAGATTGAAGACAAACTCTCCGAAGAGATGTTGGAAAAGAAATTTACAGGCAGCAAGAAAGTA
>CAKSKO010000033.1 GCA_934465125.1 uncultured Eubacteriales bacterium | reverse complement strand
GTTTTCAAAATATAAAAGAGGTTTTTGGCAGGATTCTCCAACCGCCTTTAGCCCTGCAAAATGGATGACAGCATCAATTTTATTTTCAGAGAAGACTTCTTTTAGTGCTTCCCGATCTCGGATATCACAGTGATATGCTTTTAAGCTTTTTCCTGTGATTGTTTCTACTCTTTTCAAAACCTCAGGGACACTGTTGCAAAAATTATCTACTACAATGACGTCATATCCAGAGTTTAGGAGTTCTACGCATGTATGGCTACCGATATATCCGGCACCGCCGGTTGCTAAAATTGTAGGCATAAAAACCCTCCTTATTAAGTCATAATAAATTTTGACAATTATAATTATAGTAGTTTCTGTTGTATTTTACAAGTGAATACAGAGATTCGAGTTTGATAATTTATAAAATGTTAACGAAATAGTTAATTTTCTTGATGTAGATCATGAAAAATGATATAATCAAATGTATTATATTGCTTCCTTTACGACAAACTAATGTCGGAGAGGTGTGGTATTATGTTGAATAGTAATCATAGAGATCTTTACTGGAATCAATCAATTCCAAATCCTTTAGAGTATGGCAATCCACAAAAAGAAACAAATGAAACGGAAGATAATGGTCCGGGAAGTGAAAAACAGAATGAACAAATTATACAAACAGGTTCTGTTATTACAAGCAAAGGAAGATATACCATTCATTGTTTAACCATTATTGGTCAGGTTGAAGGTCATTATATTTTATCAGCTCAAAATAAAACCACAAAATATGAACATGTAATCCCGCAGCTTGTTGCGATAGAAGAAGAACCAAGAATTGACGGACTTTTAATTTTACTCAATACAGTTGGGGGAGATGTTGAAGCAGGGCTTGCAATAGCAGAGCTGATTGCAGGAATGAAAAAGCCGACCGTTTCTATGGTGCTCGGTGGAGGGCATTCTATTGGAGTTCCTTTAGCGGTTGCTGCAAAGAAATCGTTTATCGCAGAATCTGCTTCCATGACGGTTCATCCAGTCAGGATGAGTGGACTGATGTTGGGGGTACCACAAACCTTTGAGTACTTTCAGCGAATGCAGGAGAGAATTACAAAGTTTGTCACGAAGAATTCTAGTATCTCGCCGGAACGGTTTACTGAGCTTTCCATGAATACAAGGGAACTCGTAATGGACGTTGGATCGGTTCTTGATGGAAAAGACGCGGTGCAAGAAGGTTTGATCGATTATCTAGGGAGCCTTTCAGACGCTATTTCTTGTTTATACGATCTGATTGACCAAAGTAAAGAAGAGACAAAGGCAACAAAAGACAAAAAATCTTCAGATGAAAAGACAGTGAAAAAAGCAGTAAAAAAAAGTAAGAAGAAATAGTGGTACTAATTTTCAGAAAGATCGAAAATCTTTCTGAGAATTTACATAATCTGGATTGCATTGCGATTCGATGGACTAAAATTTACATATTCGGAGGAACATATGGGTATTTTTGAAGCAATCATTCAAGGAATTGTACAGGGACTAACGGAATTTCTTCCTGTTTCCAGCAGTGGACATTTGGCTTTGTCACAACATGTATTGGGAGTTCACGGAAACAACCTATTTTTTGACGTTATGCTCCATCTAGGAACATTGATCGCTGTATTAGCGGTATATTTTAAATTGGTGATTCGTTTGTTTTCTGCTTTTTTCTCCATGATTGGAGATATCTTTACTGGCAAATTTAAATGGAGTGAGCTTGATCATGACAAACGATTGGTTATAATGCTAGTAATTGGTTTATTGCCATTGTTTTTGCTATTCATTCCAATTCCGGGAACGGGAATGAATTTGAAAGATATTGCAGAAAACTGGGCAAACAGCGGAAATATCCTAATTGTTGGAATTTCTTTACTGGTGACAAGTGGTCTGTTAACCTTAGGAGTTAGCGCTAACGAAAGGACCGCAAAAAGACATCTTGAAAAAAGAAATGGCAAAAGCGGACCTGTTGGGAGAAGAGAATTTAATCCAGTAGACTCTATTTGTGTTGGTTTGGTACAGTGTGCCGCTGCAATTTTCCCAGGTCTTTCCCGCTCAGGGTCTACTTTATCTATTGGCTTACTGCGCGGAATTAATAAACAAACCGCTCTTGATTATTCGTTTATTTTGGGAATTCCCTCAATTTTAGCTGCAGCTGTTCTTGAATTTAAGGATGCGATTGAAATGAACAGCATCGATGTAGAGGTTTTGCCAGTTGTTATTGGGATGATTGTTTCAGCTGTTGTTGGCTTTCTAGCGATCAAACTGTTTAAGTGGTTACTTGCTACTGATAAAATGAGCGTTTTTATTTGGTATACTTTGATCTTAGGAATTGCAACAGTTGTTATTTATTTTGTTGAGCATAGCAAAGGGATCAATCTCTTTACAGGAATGCCCCTTTCGTAACAAGAGATTTTACATTCAGAATAAAGTTTATAGCAAAAGCGCAGGAGTACTGCTTGTATTTCCAGCGCTTTTCATATACCAGACAAGTTTTCAAAGAAAGAGATCAAACTACTTCTGGTGATATTTGAGGAATAAACAAAACAAGGTGATGAACAGTGGCAACAAAAAGTTCACAGAAAAGAAAATCTAGTCCATATGCCTCTGGGGAAAAGCAGGCAAGAGGTCGACCGGCGGTAAAATCAGGCTCCAGACAGGCACAAAAAAAAACGCAGTCAGCATCAAGACCAAATTCAAACAAAACGAAAGCACAAAAAGTAGAGGCAGAACTACGGGCACATAACCAAACAATTGCGATTCTTCTGTTTTCTTGTTCTATTTTATTGTTTTGTATTGTTTTGATACCGGGTGAACATTTATGGAACTGGGTACATACATTTATTTTAGGTCTTTTTGGAAACAGTGCTGTTTTATGGCCTATTTTGCTTAGCTATATATCGATTGTTACAGCGCTTGAAAAGCCAGTGCATCGTATTGGACTAAAAATCTGGCTTTCTGTTACTGTGATTGCGCTTTTCTGTGCTTCGTTTTATATTTTTACAAGTCAGAAGACCAATGCCTCGCTTTCTTTTTGGGGACAATTGCTCGAGTTATATCAGCAGGGATCAGTTGGAAAAGGGGCAGGTTTTTTTAGTGGCTTGTTTGGAATTCCGTTTGTATCGGCGTTAGGACTTGTTGGAGCAAAGATAACAATCGTTTTATTATTATTTGTTACCACTATGTTTTTAACTAGTACTAGCTTAGTTCAACTGTTTTCTTTTCTTATAAAGCCGTTTCGAGTGTTGTCTCGTAAAGTGCGTTTTCAGAAAGAAGACCAAATTGCATCAGAATCTGCTATTGCTGCTAGCGATAGATATCAGGATATTGATATTCCGCTGGCGTCTGATCCGTTGCCAGATCATCCGGTCCGTTCCTCGGTTTCAAAAGGTAAAAAGAGCGAGAAGAATGAAAAGCTTGAACAGTTAAAAAAAGCTTTTGGTGTTGAAGATTCGATTAAAAAAGAAAACGCTATAAAAAAGGAATCCGAGTGTAATTTAAAAAAAATGGTGGAGGAAGTTGCGCCAGTAGAGAATGACTCCGCGGCAGCAGCAGCGGCTGCTTTTCTTGCGAAACGGAAAGCCTCGGAAACAAAATCGGATCCACTGCAAAAACAACCGGATCCAGAGACTATTCCGGTTACCCTTCATGATGTCCTAGAGGAGTTTCCGATCGAAACTGAATATCAATTTCCGCCCGCTTCTCTGTTAGAGCCTTCCAAAACAAACAATGAAGAGGATATTACAAGCGAACTTCAGATGAATGGGCAGATGCTTGTAGATACTCTAAAGAATTTTAATGTTCAAACAAAGATTGTAGAGATCAGCCGAGGTCCGACTGTTACAAGATATGAACTCCAGCCGGCAGCGGGCGTGAAAATTAGTAAAATCACAAATCTTTCGGATGACATCGCGCTAAATCTAGCAGCGTCTGGAGTAAGAATCGAAGCGCCAATTCCTGGAAAAGCAGCGGTAGGGATTGAGGTACCAAACAAGCTAGTCAATGTTGTTAGAATGCGTGACTTAATTGAATCAAAGAGTTTTGGTGCGTCAAAGAGTAAGCTGACTGTTATATTAGGCCGTGACATCGCTGGCAATGTAACGATGGCAGATTTAAGCAAAATGCCTCATCTTTTGATTGCAGGGTCGACAGGATCCGGAAAATCCGTTTGTATTAATTCTTTTATTATCAGTATTTTATATAAGGCAACTCCGGACGAAGTGCGTCTTTTGATGATTGATCCAAAAGTTGTGGAATTGGGAATTTATAATGGGATCCCGCATCTTCTGGTGCCAGTTGTGACAGACCCGCGTAAAGCGGCAGGAGCACTTAATTGGGCGGTTAACGAGATGCTCGGGCGCTATAAAATTTTTGCTGATCATAACGTTAGAGATCTGCAGTCATATAACCGAATGGTGATGCAAAGAAATGAAGAGAATTCTCAAGAAAATGACAGCGAAGAAAAGCTAGAGATCATGCCGCAAATTGTGATTATCATCGATGAATTGGCAGACCTCATGATGGCGGCGCCGAATGAAGTGGAAGATTCTATTTGTAGATTGGCGCAAATGGCGCGTGCAGCAGGAATGCATCTTGTTATTGCTACGCAACGCCCGTCTGTCGATGTCATCACCGGGATTATCAAAGCAAATATTCCAAGCAGAATTGCACTTGCTGTATCCTCTCAGGTGGATTCTAGAACGATTTTGGATATGGGCGGTGCGGAAAAATTATTAGGCCGCGGAGATATGTTGTTTTCACCGATAGGATCTGGAAAGCCTATTCGAGTTCAGGGGTGTTATGTAACAGATGAAGAGATTGAGAATGTTATTCATTTCATCAAAAAATCTCAGGAAACAGGGTATGATGAGAAAGTAATTGAAGAAATTGAGAAGAATGTGGTAGTAGAAAAAGAAAAGGTAGACAATGAACAAAATTCGACTGATCCAATGATGCCGGAAGCGATTAAATGTGTTGTGGAAGCAGGACAAGCTTCCACATCTCTATTACAAAGAAGACTGCGCCTTGGGTATGCAAGAGCTGGGCGGCTTATCGATGAAATGGAACAAATGGGGATTGTTGGACCGCATGAGGGGTCAAAACCACGTCAGGTATTAATCACATATCAACAGTGGCTTGAAAGAAATATGCAGCAATCTGAGGGGGAATAGGATCTGTTTTTTGAAAGGATCTGTGAGGGTTTTATATCAAATGATAGATAAAATTTTTTAGCAGTTCGCAAAGGGAGGAGTATGATGGCGTTTTTGCCAATTACAAAAAAAGAAATAGAAGAGCGCGGATGGAATGTTCTAGATTTTGTTCTGGTAACGGGAGATGCTTATGTCGATCACCCAAGCTTTGGAATTGCAATTATCGGTAGAGTGCTTGAGAATGCCGGATACAAAGTTGCAATTGTTTCCCAGCCCAACATAGAATCGGAGGAAGACTTCAAACGTTTTGGAAAACCAAGACTGGGATTTATGGTGACTTCCGGAAATATCGATTCGATGGTTTCGCATTATACAGTTGCAAAGCGCAAACGCAGCAATGACGTCTATTCACCGGGTGGAAAAACGGGAAAACGTCCGGACAGAGCAGTTATTGCCTATACCAAAAAGATAAAAAAGATTTATCCGATGGCTCCTGTGATCATCGGAGGGCTTGAAGCATCCCTACGTCGGTTTGCGCATTATGACTATTGGGCGGATGAAATCAAACCGTCGATTTTAGTGGAATCAGGAGCCGATCTACTGAGCTATGGGATGGGAGAAAAACAGACGATCGAAATTGCAGATCGATTAAATTCTTTAGAACCGATCTCATCGCTTCGTGATATCAGGGGAACTTGTTATTTAATCAAAACAGAAGAATATACTCCGCAATCTGCGGTGGATTGTCCAAGTTTTGAGCAAGTAAAGGAATCAAAACGCTCGTATGCGATATCATGCAGAAAGCAGCAGGATGAGCAGGATGCAGTGCGCGGTAAAACGGTTATTCAGAAGCATGGAAAGCAGCTTTTGATTCAAAATCCCCCAATGGCGCCGCTTACACAACAGGAACTCGACTATGTTTATGCCCTCCCGTTTGAAAGAATGTATCATCCTTCTTATGAGAAAGACGGCGGTGTTCCAGGAATTAAGGAAGTAGAATTTTCCATTATACATAATAGGGGCTGTTTTGGCGCATGTAATTTTTGTTCGATTGCATTCCATCAGGGAAGGGCAATTACAACAAGAAGTGAAGCGTCTGTGTTAGAAGAAGCAAAAAAGCTTACCGAGAATAAGCGATTTAAAGGATATATTCACGATGTTGGAGGACCTACTGCAAATTTTCGAAATCCTTCTTGTAAAAAACAGGAAAAAGTAGGGCTTTGCAAAGGGAAAAAATGTTTGGCGCCGTGGCCTTGTTCGCAGCTCGAGGTCAATCATGAGGAATATCTCGATCTGTTGCGGAAAATTAGAAAAATTCCCAAGGTGAAAAAAGTATTTATTCGTTCGGGAATTCGATTCGATTATTTAATTAAGGATCAGAATGACAGCTTTTTTAAAGAACTTGTAGAACATCATGTCAGCGGGCAGCTAAAGGTGGCGCCGGAGCATTGTTCCGCATCGGTGCTCGATAAAATGGGAAAACCTCATATTGAAGCTTATTTAAAATTTGCTAAAAATTTTTATGAAATTACAAAAAAAATCGGGAAAGAACAATATTTAGTTCCTTATTTAATGTCATCCCATCCAGGCTCTACTTTATCGGACGCCATTTCTTTGGCGTTATTTTTAAAAAAAGAACGTATCCGCCCGGAACAAGTTCAGGATTTTTATCCCACTCCCGGAACAATCTCCACCTGTATGTTTTATACAGGATTAGATCCTTACACACTAAAAGAAGTATATGTACCAAAAACAGCGCATGAAAAAGCAATGCAGCGGGCGCTGCTGCAATATTTTTTACCTCAGAATCGATCGCTTGTGATAGAAGCGCTAAAGGTTGCGAAGCGTACTGATTTAATCGGAACATCCTCGTCATGTTTGATTCGTCCGGATAAAAATAGGAAAATACGAACTCCGATTCAAGAAACTGCGCGGAATAAGATGAAGACTCATGATAGAAAGAGGGGAAGATATGGCAGGAAGAAAAGGTAAAAACCGAATGATTTTCGCAGTGTTTGCTGCGCTGGTGGTTGCCTTTGCGGTGATTGTTACTTATTCAACGGATTCTGCTTTCAAAGTATGGAAAGAAACCTTTGAGTTTTTCGGCGTTTCGGATTCTCCGAAACAGTCGTATGATTACGCGATGTCTGTCCATATTTTAGATGTTGGAAAGGCGGATGCAATTTATATTCACTGTGAAGATAAAAATATCCTGATTGATGCGGGAGATGTGGAGCCTACAAACATGGTAACGGAATACTTAAAGAAACACAATGTAGAAAAACTTGATCTTGTCATTGTTTCGCATCCTGACCGTGATCATATAGGCGGAATGCCTGATGTGATCAAGCATTTTCCAATCAACCGCTTTATGATGCCCGAGGTTCCTGATGAAATTCTTCCCACAACGAAAACATATGAAACGATGCTTCTTAGGCTAAAAGAGAAAGGAATGAAGATCGATAAGCCCGTTGCCGGAGATTTGTTTATGGTGGGAAACATGCAGTTTCATATTTTTGCTCCCGGCAAACAGTATAAAAATATGAACAATAACTCGATTGTGGCAAAGATTCAATATGGTGAGGATCGATTTCTGTTTACCGGAGATGCGGAAAAGGAATCTGAGAAAGATATGATAAAATCCGGGTACGATTTAACTGCTGATGTTTTGAAAGTTGGACATCACGGCAGTGCTACCTCGACAACGCAGCAATTTTTAGATGCAGTCTGTCCGCAAATCGCAGTCATCTCAGTTGGACAGGATAAAAATAATTTGCCAAAATCCTCTACAATTGATCGATTGTATGAGAATAATATTCAAGTGTATCGTACAGATACTGATGGAATCGTGATATTTTCCACAAATGGAGATGGGATCACTGCTTTAAAAGAGAAGGAAAAGGAGTAAAAGGATCATGAAAAAATTATCGATTGACCGTTTCGACGGCAAGTATGCGATCTGTGAGGACGATGATCGAAGAGTGTTTGCAATAGAGCGATCAGAGATACCAAAGGAAGCAAAGCGAGGAGATGTTCTTTCTATCTCTGATGAGGGAGAGATTACAATTGATGAACAGGAGACAAAAGCCCGAAAAAAAAGAATAAAAAAATTACAGGACAGCCTTTGGAAATGACTATTATATGCCAGTTTATATAAAATAAACGCAGCTTGAAGCCGACTTTTGGCTTTAAGCTGCGTTGCTTTTTAACCATATTTGGTCAATGTTTGAATCTATAAAAAAGTTATAACCGTAACCCTGCCTTATCAGTATCCAGCCGGTTTGTGTATACATTTTGAATAAGACCGATACCAAGATATAAGCAAGCTGCTGAAGATCCTCCCGCGCTGAGGAAAGGAAGGGTGATTCCCATAACAGGCAAGAGACTTAAACACATTCCCAAATTAAAAATTACTTGTGTTGCAATCAGGGAAAAAAATCCAAGACAGAGATAGGAACCCAAATGGTCGCATGATTTTGAAGCCACATAAAAGGTTCGTCCCATTAGTGCTAATAACAAGACAATAATTAGAATGCATCCGATAAACCCTAATTCTTCTCCCGCAACTGAAAAAATTAGATCACTTTCTTGAATCGGAACCATATTATTTCCAACCCGAGGACCATGGAAAAGGCCACGCCCCCAAAGCTGGCCGGACCCGATCGAAATTTTTCCCTGAATTTGCTGATATCCATCCCCTAAGGCATCTGCTTCCGGATTAAACATATTGATAATTCTATTCTTTTGGTAGTCTTTTAATACATATTGCCAAGCGATTGGCAGTGCCGCTAGAATAATGGAAAATAATATTATAAAATAGCGCAACGGAATTCCTGCTGCGAAAGTCATCGCGATAAACATAAAGAAGAAGATAATTGCGGCTCCGTCGTCTCCTTGTAGATGGGTTAAAATAATAGGGACAAATGCGTGTAAACACAAAAATAGAATATTAGAAAAAGAACTCAATTTTCCCTTTTCCTTTAAAATAGATAAGTGTTTTGAAAAGGTGATGATAAATCCAATTTTAACCAATTCAGAGGGCTGGAACGTTAAATTGCCGGGCAATTTAATCCATGCTTTTGCAC
>CAKSKO010000032.1 GCA_934465125.1 uncultured Eubacteriales bacterium | reverse complement strand
ATACTACTGTTTAGATTGCGGTGAAACAATTGTTTCGCGTGAGACAGTTACTGTTTGCCCAAAATGTGGATCGAATCATATTAAGCAGGATGAGGATACGCTAGACACTTGGTTTTCTTCTGCGCTTTGGCCATTTTCTACGCTGGGATGGCCGGACAAAACGCCGGAACTTGAATATTTTTATCCGACGGATACACTCGTTACCGGATATGATATCATTTTCTTCTGGGTTGCGAGGATGATTTTTTCCGGGGTTGAACAGATGGGTAAAGTTCCGTTTAAAACAGTATTTATTCATGGGATTGTCCGCGATGCGCAGGGAAGAAAAATGTCTAAGTCGCTGGGAAACGGAATTGATCCGCTTGAAGTAATCAAGAAATATGGAGCCGACGCACTTCGGTTTACGTTAGCAACAGGAAACAGCCCTGGAAATGATATGCGTTTTTCGGATGAGAAGGTTTCAGCGAGCAGAAATTTTGCAAATAAAATCTGGAACGCCTCACGGTTTATCCATATGAATGTTGATAAGTTTTCTGTTATAAATAAGCTGCCAGAAGAATTGCTTTTTGAAGATAAATGGATTATCAGCACCTTTAATACGCTTACAAAAGAAGTAACGGATAATCTTGAGAAATTTGAATTGGGAATTGCTGTTCAAAAGCTTTATGATTTTATCTGGGATCAATTTTGCGACTGGTATATTGAATTTACAAAAACAAGACTTCACGAAGGAGGACAGACGGCGCAGAATGCACGCCAGGTTCTCGTTTGGGTTTTGACAAATACATTGAAACTGCTGCATCCGTTTATGCCATATATTACAGAGGAAATTTGGCAGACGCTGCCGCATTCCGGAGAATCGATCATGATTTCATCGTATCCCGAATTTGACCCGGCGCATTGCTTCCCGGATTCAGAAGAAAAAATGCATTCTCTTATGGATGCAATTCGCGCGATACGAAACCGTCGTGCGGAGATGAATGTACCGCCTTCAAAAAAAGCGCGCATTTATATTGAGACGAATGAAGAGAAAACCTTTTTGGATGGAAAAGCCTTTCTCTGTAAATTGGCTTATGCGAACGAAATTGAAGTCGGAAAAAACTTTACGCTCGAAGGTGCAGTTACAATCGTGACAGCTAATGCGAAGATTTACATTCCAATGGATGAACTGATCGATAAAAAAGCTGAATTGAAAAGGCTTTCTAAGGAGTTAGAGGAAGCGAAAAAGCAGTTTTCTCAATCGGAAGGAAAACTTCGAAACGCAGGATTCTTGCAAAAAGCGCCGCAGAAGGTAGTAGAAGGAGTAAAGGAAACGGCTGCGAAGCTTCAGGAAAAGATTCAGATGATTGAATCAACAATGAAGTCGTTTTCTTGAAAAAGAGAACTGTATTTTTATCAAAAGAGCACAGAGAACAAACTTATTCTCTGTGCTCTTTTTTCAAGGCGATAGAAGATAATATTTAGAAATATAGAAGAGAAGTGATAGGATGACATATGAAAAAGCGGTAGAAAAGATTAATTCTTTGTTGCGATTTGGAATGCAGCCGGGACTTGAGAGAATTGAAAAATTGCTGCTGAGGCTTGGAAGCCCTCAAAACCATTTATCATTTGTCCATGTAGCTGGAACAAATGGAAAGGGATCTACGTGTACGATGATTTCTTCTGTGCTTTGTTCGGCGGGATATAAGACGGGATTGTTTCTTTCTCCATTTGTAACAGAATTTCGGGAAAGAATCCAAGTAAGCGGTGAAATGATTCCCAAAGAAAAATTAGCAGGACTTCTTGATATTGTAATGCCTTTGGTGGAAGAGATGGCCGAGAATGGAGAAGTGGTTACAGAATTTGAGCTGATTACTACGTTGGCGTTGTTGTGGTTTCGAGAAGAAAACTGTGATATCGTTGTTTTAGAGGTGGGACTCGGAGGTAGGTTTGACGCTACCAATGTCATTAAAACATCTCTTGTTTCTGTTATCACGCATATTTCATTTGATCATACCGCGATTTTAGGTGATACTATCGAAAAGATTGCATTTGAAAAGGCTGGAATTATCAAAGAAAACGGTGTGACGGTTGTCTATTCCGATCAATTTCCTGATGCAGTCGAAGTAATTAAGCAGGTAGCAAAAAAGAAAGGAAATTGCATTGTTTTTTCAGACTATTCAGAAACTATTGTTGAACGTAAGAGCATTGACGGAACAGATTTTCGTTATCGCGGCAAAGCATACCATCTTCCACTTGTAGGGGAACATCAGATAAAAAATGCAGCAACAGCGCTTAAGACGATTGAAATACTCTGTCAAAAAGGGTTCATAATTTCAGATCAGGCAATTTTAGATGGGTTGAAAGCAGCTTTTTTTGCGGCAAGGATTGAGGTGCTCTCAAAACAGCCGCTCGTGATTCTCGACGGTGCACATAACCCTGATGGTGCGCAAGCGCTGAAAAAAGCGATACAAGATTATGTCAAACAGGATAAGATTGTTGGAATCATTGGAATGCTTCGCGATAAGGATTATAAGAAATCACTTTCTTATTTAGGACCATGTTTTTCTGATATCATTATAGTATCTCCAAATCAGCCCCGCGCGCTTTCGTGCGAAGAGTTTTGCAAAGAGGCAAAACAATTTTGTTTGAATGTGATTGCAACAGACAGTCTTTCTAATGCGGTAAAACGAGCCCTCAAGATGGCGGGCGCTTTTGGTGCATTGGTGATTTGTGGATCATTGTATCTTGCGGGCGAAATTCGCCCTATTGTTTTGGATTTTTTAAATGAAGGACAAAATACCATAGAAAGTACCAACAAAGTTCTACGAAAAAAATAGATGAAATCTCTTATCCTAATGGATAGGAGATTTTTTGTTTGTATGAATTAACAAAAGAAGTTTGGAAATACTATATTATTACATTTGCTTTTTGTGCTGCAAAGAATTTAAATAATCATCCGGAGGTCTAAACAATGGGAGTTAAAATATTATTGCGAGGAAGGGTTATGACTGCATCGCTTGAGGGCGAAATTGATCACCATACCGCCAAAAATATCCGTGAGACGATTGATTTGGCGCTAAACAAAAAGCGTCCATCTATTTTAGAATTGGATTTTCAGGGAATTTCGTTTATGGATAGCTCAGGAATTGGATTAATTATGGGAAGGTACCGAGCGATTAAATTGTTAGGAGGAGCATTAAAGGTAATTAATGTGCCGGAACAGATTGAAAGGGTAATTCGTTTATCCGGTTTAGGAGCGCTTGGAGTGATTGAAAATAGGAGTGAAAAACATGAATGCAATAAATGAGATGAATTTGAATTTTTTAAGCAAATCTTCAAATGAAAGTTTTGCTAGAGCAACAGTTGCCGCATTTGTATCTCAACTTGATCCAACAATAGATGAGCTAGCAGATATCAAGACGGCTGTATCGGAAGCGGTTACGAATTGTATTGTCCATGCATATAAAAATGGGATTGGAACGATATACATATCAGTAAAAATATTTGAGAATGGAAAAATTATTATCAAGATCCGAGACAAAGGTTGCGGGATCGAGGATGTTGGACAAGCCATGGAGCCGCTTTTTACAACGGGCGGAGAGGAACGCGCTGGGCTGGGATTTGCTGTGATGCAGAGCTTTATGGATCAGGTAAGAGTCACATCAAAGTCGCTCAAGGGAACAACCGTTACGCTACAAAAGACGATTTTGCCAAGGCCGATGAAAAATGGAAAATAGAGATACGATAGTAAGTGAGAACATTGGTTTGGTTCACGCTTGTGCAAAGCGGTTTAAAGGGCGGGGGATCGAATACGACGACCTTTTTCAGGCGGGATGCTTAGGACTTGTCAAGGCGGTCGACGCGTTTGACTACGACCGCGGAGTGCGTCTTTCGACTTATGCTGTCCCGGTAATTTTGGGTGAGATGCGGCGTTTGTTTCGCGATGGAGGAGCGGTTAAGGTTGGAAGAAGTTTAAAGGAACTTTCCCTAAAAGCGACAAGAGAGTGCACGGCATTTCGAGTTGAGGAAGGAAGAGATCCAACAATTAGCGAGCTTGCAGAACGTCTCGGAATCGAAACGGCACAGGCGGCACAAGCACTCGGCGCTTCAATGTTACCGATTTCTTTGACTTCGCAGGACGAAGAAGGCGGTAGACAAATTGATATTCCAGTCGATTCCCCAGACGAAAAAATAGCGGAGCGTCTTGCGCTAAAGCAGATTTTGGGAGAACTCGAGGCAAAGGACCGTACATTGATTATCCTTCGTTTTTTTAAAAGCAGAACACAAACAGAAACCGGAAGAGTCCTGGGAATGACGCAGGTGCAGGTTTCTAGAAGAGAAAAGTTAATTTTAGGGAAGCTTAGAGAAAAATTGCTCTGAGTTTTCTTGATATTAATATGTTTGATTAAATGCAATTCATTAGTTTTTATAAAATGAATTTTTTAATAAAGAAAAGAGGATGTACCTTAACTTATGGAAAATATTGTTATAGAATGACTATGATTTTATATTAAGAAGTTACTCAAATGAAAGAAGTATAACAGAGCATTTGTTGTCTTATCCTGATTTGTACAATTACAGTAGGTTCCTGCATTTCCTCTTTTGCTTTATCGCAAAATGATAAAATGGATGGTAGAGGACTAAAGGCTTATCATAAGGTATGTGAGGCTTCTCATGATCAGTGGTATCCTTTTGAAGAGTACGATCCTGATCAATTGCATGCCGTCATTTCTATTTTTGATCCGTATATATCGTTAAATAAAGATGGAATTTTTGTTCTGAATTTGACGAGAGAATTAAAAAATAGAGTTACTTTAGGTATGCTATTGAGAGTAGAAAAAGCATTAGAGATCGCCAATTCTATGATGGCTGATGTATCTATTACTAAAAATGGCTATGTAAATTAGATCAAGATCATAGAACTATCATCGCATATTCCCAAAATTACCAAGTGATCAGGATGCATTGGTGGGGCGCTAAAGTTTGGATGAATAATGAAACGTGTAACAGGATAACCAGCGGAGGAGGTTTTGCCGGTGTATTATCCGGATTTATTCCCGATGCAGCAATAAGAACCGCTTTAACTATTACTTTAGGGCTTTGTGCTTGGAAGGTTGCTTCATGCAATGCGGCAGGGAATGGAATTTATTTTCAATATAGTTATGCAACAGGAGCACCGGGATCAGGAGCCTCTGTCGCGTACGCTTTAATGACGATGAGACCGCAATAAAAAGGAGAACTATTATGAACTGGGTCCAGCAATCAACAATTACATATCTGGTTAATATTTCCTTCTTATCTGCTGTGGTTTATTGTTTAATCGCCTGGATATTTGGAAAAAAGAATAAAAAAGTCGAAAAGATTGCAAGATATATTTTTATATTGATTGGTTTTATTGCTAGCGCATTAATGATGTATATTACCCAGAACCTTGCTTAAAAGAAAAAAAGCTTCTCAAATTTTTGAGGAGCTTTTTTGAGAGGTCTGTTAAGGAAAAAAAGAGTGAGGAACAGATCAAGGAGTAGTTTCCAACATTTTTTAAAGAGATTATTTTTCTAATTTTAGTTGACAAAATGCGATTGGGAGCATATAATAATACCAAACTAAACATGATAAAACTGTTGAGTAGGAGTAGTAAGTATAGAGAGTTGTTTGAAAGAGAGCTGCAGATGGTGTGATTGCGGTAAAGAACGCTGTACTGAATGGACTTATGAGGGCAGAACGAAAAGATTGATTCTGAGTAGTCGCTGACGGGATCTCCGCCCGTTATCAAGGGAGCGTATATCATGATGTATACGGTCGAGTGGACGATTTTCGTCAATCAGGGTGGTACCGCAGGAGTAATAGGCTCTTGTCCCAGTGTTTGCTGGGGCAAGAGCTTTTTCATTTTAATATAACATAAAATTTGGTTTATAATATGAAGGGAGAAATGAAAGATGTCTAAGATTCCACACAGATTTTATTTAACAGAAGAGCAGATGCCGAAGCAATGGTATAATCTTCGCGCTGATATGAAGTCATTGCCGGATCCCCTTATTAACCCTGTAACATTAAAACCAGTTACCGAAGAAGAGTTGTATCCTATATTCTGCAAGAAACTTGCCAAACAAGAGCTTGATAACGAAACGCGCTACATCGACATCCCAGAAGAAATCCAGGAAATGTATAAGATTTATCGTCCGTCTCCGTTGATTCGCGCTTATAATCTAGAAAAGGCACTGAAAACGCCAGCGAAGATTTACTACAAATTTGAAGGAAATAATACATCCGGTAGCCATAAGTTGAACTCCGCGATTGCCCAGGCGTATTACGCGAAGGAACAGGGATTGACAGAGCTGACAACAGAAACGGGAGCAGGACAATGGGGAACAGCATTGGCGGAAGCATGTTCTTATTTTGGGCTAGGACTAACAGTCTTTATGGTAAAGGTGTCCTATCAGCAAAAGCCGCATCGAAAAGCAGTGATGCAGACATTTGATGCGAACGTGATTGCGAGCCCGAGTAATACAACAAAAGTAGGCCGCTCCATTTTAGAAAAAGACCCAAATATAGGAGGTAGTCTTGGATGCGCGATTTCTGAGGCGATTGAAAAGGCGGTCTCAACAGAAGGATGCCGCTATGTACTGGGGTCTGTTCTTAATCAAGTGCTATTGCATCAATCAATAATTGGGTTAGAATCGAAGATGGCGATGGAAATTTTAGGTGAATATCCTGATATTGTCATTGGATGTGCTGGCGGTGGATCCAATTTGGGGGGGCTGATTGCACCGTTTATGAGAGATAAATTGACAGGAAAAGCAAATCCTGAGATTATAGCGGTGGAGCCTGCGTCTTGTCCTTCGCTTACAAGAGGAAAGTATGCATATGATTATTGTGATACTGGAAAAGTAACGCCGATGGCGAGAATGTATACATTGGGTAGCGGATTTATGCCGTCGGCAAATCACGCTGGAGGGCTTAGGTATCATGGCATGTCTCCGATTCTGTCGAAACTTTATCACGATGGATATATGAAAGCAGTTTCCGTTGAGCAAACAAAGGTGTTTAAAGCGGCAACCTTCTTTGCCAAAAATGAAACAATCCTTCCCGCACCAGAATCGGCGCATGCAATCCGTGCGGCGATGGATGAAGCGATCAAGTGCAGAGAGAGTGGAGAAGAAAAAACGATTCTCTTTGGATTAACTGGAACCGGATATTTCGATATGGCTGCATATACTTCTTTTCATGATGGTAAAATGATGGATTATATTCCAACAGATGAAGACCTCAAAAGAGGATTTGATGACTTACCAAAGCTTGCAGGTATCCAAGAGTAATAGAAAGTTTTCGTTATTTTTCGTTCAATAAAAAGAGACTCACTAAACCGCTTTGCGGTTTAGTGAGTCTCTTTTTCTGTTTAGGATTATTATTAGATGGATTTGTTTTGCTTTATTTGCAGCAGTCTTGTTGCGTTTATTACAGATAAGGCGGAAACGCCGGTATCAGCAAAAACAGCCAGCCACATCGGTGCGATTCCGACTGCTGCCAATATTAAAATAATTGCTTTGACCACTAGAGCAAAAACAATATTGAAGCGAACAATCGACATCGTACGTCGGAATAAATGGATTGCAGTAGGAAGTTTAGATGGTTTATCATTCGTAAGGATTACGTCGGCTGATTCAATAGCAGCTGAGGTTCCAAGCCCCATTGCAACGCCGCAGTCTGATGATGCCAATACGGGAGCATCGTTGATTCCGTCACCAACGAATAAGATACTTCCATGTTTCGGACGCAGTTTTTGCATCATGGCAACCTTATCTTCCGGCATGAGCTCTGCATAGTATTGATCTAGGCCGCAGCTTTCGGCGACTTTTTTGGCGGAGGATTTGTTGTCTCCTGATAACATGACAAGACGCTTAACTCCTAGTTGACGGAGTTCGTCGACTGTTTTTTTTGAATCGCTTCGAATTGTATCAGTTACAGAGAAACTGCCTTCAATATGACCGTTTATTGAAAGATAAACAGAGGCGGGGGGAAGGGAATCAATTGTTTGACCCATTTGTGAAAACAATTTTTTTTGTCCTAATAGAATTTCACCTTGGTTTGCGGAAGCTCTGATTCCAAGCCCTGGAATTTCACGAATATTCGATAGGGTGGGGAGCTCTTTGCCGCTTGCAGCGTTTTTAATGGCTCGAGCGGCGGGGTGTTCAGAATATTGCTCGCAGGCAGCCGCAATACGAAGGAGTTCTTGTTCGCTGTAGGATCCGAAAGACGTGACTTCTGATACGGAAAGTGAACCAGTAGTTAAAGTCCCTGTTTTATCGAATACGACGGTGTTTGCTTTTGCAAGGATTTCTACATAACGGCCTCCCTTTACTAGAACACCGAGTTTAGATGCGGCGCCGATACCAGAATAAAATCCGAGCGGGACAGCAATTACAAACGCGCAGGGGCAGGAGGCGACCAAGAAGACGAGTGCGCGCGAGAACCAGACATTGATTTCTCCAAATCCAAACAGAGGCGGGAGAACCGTCAATAATACAGATAAGCTTAAAACAATGGGGGTGTAGATACGCGCAAAACGTGTAATGGTACGCTCTGTTTCCGCTTTTTTTGTAGCAGCTGACTCCACCATTGCTAGAATCCTTGTAGCGGTAGAATCGGAGAATGGTTTTGTAACTCTTACTTTTAAAGCCCCTTGCCCGTTCATCATTCCAGAAAGCACCTGAGTTTCTTTAGTACATTCAATCGGGAGACTTTCTCCGGTAATTGCGGATGCATCGAGAGAAGAAGTGCCATCGAGTACAATTCCATCCAGAGGAATGCGTTCAAATGGTTTTATTAGAATGATATCTCCGATGGATACAGTCTCAGCTGGTACTGTTTTAGTTTCACCGTGGGTGATAAGAAGAGCGGAATCCGGTCGGATTTGCGCCAAACGTTTGATGTCTCTTCTGGAATTTTCAACGGCCTTACTCTCAAATATTGCCCCAATGCGAAACAGCAAAACAACCAAAGCAGATTCTATAAATTCACCAAGAAAGAACGCAGCGATCACAGCGATTGTCATGAGTGTGTTTTCATCAAGCTTAAAACGAAGCAATGATTTGATTCCTTTGATAAAGATTTCGTATCCAATAATCAGTACAGAAAATGCATAGAATATTGCTGGACCCCAGAGTGGAACACCGAGTCTGTTTAATAGAATACCGATCGAAAAAAATATGACAGCAAGAGGAATTTCGATGAAATCTTTATATTTCTGCTTTGATTTTTGTTCATTACCGCTTTGTGCGCTGCTTTTTTCTACCACTTGAACACCGCTTTCAATGCTTGAAACAACGTCTTTAATTTTATCATCCCTTTTTTGATCAGCGGTTACGGTCAATTGCTTGCTGATAAAATCCACATGAGAGGTTTTAATCCCATCAATTTTTGAAACCGCCTGTTCAATTTTTGCAGCGCAGTTTGCGCAGTCAAGACC
>CAKSKO010000031.1 GCA_934465125.1 uncultured Eubacteriales bacterium | reverse complement strand
TACATGCGGTGTTTATCACACAGGAGGTGCTCTAAAACCGTTTTTCAAGCTCGTTTCGCCAAAAACGCACGGTAAACCCCGCTTGTAAAGATGGGGAAGATATGATAAAATATAATTACCGTTGGCGCTAGGAAACTGGCTGTGTAGGGTGCTCATTCACCCGATGCAGGGGCTACGTGCTGGTAACACGATAGCCCTGCCGCGGTATTTTTTTATGTAGAAGGGAACCCGGTTAGTTTATTGGTCGATCGATGATACTGCCTGACTGCATAGTATTTCTCCTTAATATATAATAATAAAAATAAGCCTGGTGAGTGAAATATCTCACCAGGCTTTTTGTTGCTTTTTAGTAACAAGAAACTAAACCTACAACGAAATCCTTGAAAATTAGGATAAAATGGTGTATAATCATCTCATCCGTTGGTGCCGGGATTCCGGTTGTAGAGGGTGGTTGTCTCACTCTTTGCAGGGGCTGCGTGGTTGCAACACGACAGCTCTGCCGACGGTATTTATTATTTAATGTAACTATTATAGGATAAAAGGATAAATTTGTCAAGACTAAAAAAGTGCTAGGGCCGAGCCCGCCGCAGGTGGCGCAGACCCGGGCGCTAAAAGGAAAAAATTTCTGCGAGCTATCTTCTCGACGTGCTCGCCGCAGGCGCGCGACGTGCCGACCGCAGGTCCGCGGCAGGCGCGCCGCCAGGGCTGAGCCCGGGACCCACGCGCTCCGTGATGTTCTCAGCTAGAAGATCGGAAAATAAAGCGCGGGAGAATTCTTAATAAAACAAAAGAGACCGCGCAGAGTGAAATTCACACTGTGCGGTCTCTTACTTTTATCGTATAAGAAACTAGGCCTACAACTTTCTGCTTGAAAACACAAACGGAATGTAGTAGAATATCGTTGCCGTTCGGTGCCGAGATTTCGGTTGTAGAGGGTGCTGTCTCACTCTTTGCAGGGGCTGCGTGGTTGCAACACGACAGCTCTGCCGACGGTATTTATTATTTAATGTGACTATTATAGGATAAAAGGATAAATTTGTCAAAACTAAAAAAGCGCGGGTAGATTCTTTTCTACCCGCGCTATGTTTTATACCAAAAAAGTGCTAGGGCCGAGCCCGCCGCAGGTGGCGCAGACCCGGGCGCCAAGAGGAAAAAATTTCTGCAAGCTGCCTTCTCGACGTGCGCGCCGCCAGGCGCGCGATGTGCTCCACCGCAGGTGGCGCAGACCCGGGCGCCAAGAGGAAAAAATTTCTGCGAGCTATCTTCTCGACGTGCTCGCCGCAGGCGCGCGACGTGCTCCACCGCAGGTGGCGCAGACCCGGGCGCTAAAAGGAAAAAATTTCTGCAAGCTACCTTCCCGACGTGCCGACCGCAGGTCCGCGAGTGTGGGAGATGGAATCGACGTCGGCAGAACCGGAGGAAAATGCACACGCAGCCGCGTGTGCCCCGCATTCACAGTCTCTCTGAGATGGTACCGTTTCGTGCGAAGGATCTAAGGCGAATTTATAAGACGAAGGAGGAATCAAATTCTCGTCTTCCGGTTCCGGTTTAGCGTCACTCAGCGTTTCTCTTGCGACGCTAAGCATCAATTTAATGCGGTTTTCCTGGTTTACGCGCGGAGATCCCGGATCATAATCGATCGCAACGATGTTAGCGCGCTCGTTGATACTCTTAATTTTGCGGATCATTCCTTTCCCGCAGATGTGATTCGGAAGGCATCCGAACGGCTGCGTGCAAACGATATTTCCATACCCGAGTTCGGTTAATTCAAGCATCTCGGCTGTTAAGAGCCAACCTTCCCCCATTTTACTGCCGTATCCGATGACACCTTTAACGAGATCCTTTGTATGCTGATAAGATCCCGGAGGAGTAAAACAAGGATATTTTTTTACAGTATCAATCAACATCCGCTCCATCTTTGTCAGATAATTCATCAGAATTCCGGCGACTTTATATTTTATCTTACTACCGCCATACAGCTTAATATCCTCCAGGCGGTTGTCTACTTTAAACAGCATAAATCCCATCAAACCAGGGGTGAATATCTCGCAATCTTCGGATAACAAAAAGCGTTCCAAACCATTGTTGCCAAGACTCGAATATTTTACATAGATTTCTCCAACAATTCCAACCTTCACTTTATTTGTTTTCAAAACAGGGACCAACGAGAAATCCTTGCAGATTTCATATAGATTCGACGCCATCTTTTCTTGAGAAAAGCCGTCGCCTCGTTTGAACTGATCGCTTAAATCCTGAATCCAATTTTTAACAATTCCGTGGCTGTCGCCCTTGTTTTTCTCATACGGGAGGACCTGGTTGTTCAGAAGCATCAAAAGATCTCCGTAAACAAGACATGCGATCATTCTCCGGAGCATAGGAAGTGTCAACCGAAAACCGCTGTTTTTTTCAAGGCCAGACAAGTTTAAGGAAATCACAGGGACCTGTTCAAATCCGGCTTTCTTGAGAGCTTTTCTTAAAAGATGAATGTAATTCGATGCTCGGCATCCCCCGCCTGTCTGTGTAATCAACAGCGCTGTTTTATTCACATCATACTTTCCACTTTCGAGCGCATGAATGAATTGACCAATGACAAGCAGTGCAGGGTAGCAGGTATCGTTATGGACGTATTTCAGTCCCGTCTGCGCGATCTCCGGCCCTTCCGTGTCGAGCAAGACAGAACGGTATCCATAATGAGTCAAAACATTCTGAATTAATTTAAAATGAATCGGCGTCATCATCGGAAGAAGAATCGTATATTCTTTTTTCATTTCTTTTGTAAAAAGAAGCCTTCCGGTTTTATCATACGTTAACTTTGCCATTCTTTTCTCCCTCCTGATGTTCGATCGCCGCCAAGAGACTGCGAAGCCGGATCTTAACAGCTCCTAAATTGGTAATCTCATCAATCTTGATCTGAGTATAGATTTTTCCTTCCTTTTCTAAAATATCGCGCACTTCATCGGTCGTGATTGCATCAACGCCGCATCCGAACGAAACGAGCTGTACAAGATTCATATTCGGCTGATCAGCGATATATTTCGCCGCTGCATAGAGCCTTGCGTGATACGTCCATTGATTGAGTACTGTTGTTCGAAAGCGAGAGATATGCCGACTGACAACGTCCTCTGAGATAATTGCGACGTCGTAGCTCGCAATCAATTTATCGATTCCATGATTGATCTCCGGGTCAATATGATATGGTCTGCCTGCCAGAACAATAATCTTTTTGCCTTCCTCCATCGCGGCTAGAATGATCTCGTCCCCTTTTTGATGGATCTTATCAAAGTAACTCTCGTATTCACGGTATGCTGCATTGGAAGCTTTTTTGACATCGCGAAGCGATATTTCTCCAAAGTATTTTGAAAGCATCTCATGCGCTTTTATCGGGAAGTCTTTTTTTCGATGAATCCCTAAATAATCGTTGATGAACTGGACGTTCTTGATATCGCTCATATTCGCAGAAATCACCTCTGGGTAATACGCAACGACCGGACAATTGTAGTGATTATCGCTGATGCCTTCGTCGAAGTTATACGACATACAGGGATAAAAAATCGTATCAACCCCGCTGTCGAGCAACGTCTGCACATGCCCGTGCATCAATTTTGCGGGGAAACAAACGGTATCCGATGGGATTGTCTGCTGCCCTTTTAAGTAAAGATCTCTCGTTGAGAATGGGGAAGCTTTTACCCCAAACCCGAGCTCCGAAAAGAAGCGGAACCAAAACGGCAGCAGCTCATACATATTGAGCCCCATCGGGATCCCGATTGTCCCGCGTGTTCCCTCAGATTTTGTATAGCGCTTTAAAAGATCTAATTTATATTCATACATATTAAGCGGTTTCTTGGCGCTTTTCTTTGTAATCGGTTTTTCGCAACGGTTTCCGCCGATATACTTTCTCCCGCCTTCAAATTTATTGATCGTCAAGCGGCAGTGATTGTTGCAGAGTCCGCAAGATACAACTCTGATTTCGTGAGTAAACGAATTAAGCTCGTGGGCTCCGAGAATAGAGCTTTGTTTTGTCCCCTGCTGCTTAGCATAAAGCGCCGCGCCGTATGCACCCATTAGACCTGCAATATTGGGTCTTACAACCTGAGCGTCGAGTTCTGTTTCAAACGCGCGCAAAACAGCGTCGTTTAAAAATGTTCCACCCTGCACGACGATGCGTTTGCCCAGCTCTCCCGGAGACGATGCACGGATCACCTTATAAAGAGCATTTTTGACAACACTTAAAGATAACCCCGCCGAGATATCTTCGATCGTAGCGCCATCTTTTTGCGCCTGTTTGACAGACGAATTCATAAAAACAGTACACCGAGACCCAAGATCAACTGGATGTTTTGCAAAAAGCCCGAGCGACGCGAACTCTTCGATCGAATAGCCTAAGGCATTTGCAAACGTCTGCAAGAACGATCCGCACCCAGAGGAACATGCCTCGTTTAAAAAGATGTTGTCGATTGTGCCATTATGAACCTTGAAGCATTTAATATCCTGTCCGCCGATATCGATGACGAACTCAACGTCGGGCATAAATTTTTTTGCCGCAGTAAAATGCGCAACCGTCTCAACGATTCCGTAGTCAATTCGAAACGCGTTTTTGAGCATCTCTTCCCCATAACCCGTCACAGCGCTTGCCGCGATTTTGATTCCTGGGTTCATTTGATATACATCCGCTAAAAACGATTTGATAATCGGAATCGGGTTGCCGCTGTTGGAAAGATAGCGCTTTAATAAAATTTGCCCTTCTTCGCCCAATACAACTGCTTTAACAGTCGTTGATCCAGCGTCGATCCCGATCCATACGCTTTTATCATACGAGGAAAGCGGCGCTTCCTCCAAAGTATTTTTCTGGTGCCGCACTAAAAACGCATTGTAATCCTCTTTCGATTCAAAAAGCGGCGCATGGAATGCGAAGTTTCCTGACCCGCGGTATAATTTGATCTTTTCAATTATATCGGAAAAAATGATCGTTTCGTTCGCGCAGAGCGCCGCGCCGATTGCAACAAAATAAAGAGAATCCTCGGGGCAGAGACCTTCTGTATGTAGTGCACGGTCAAAACTCTTTCGGAGTTCCGGCAAAAATGTCAGCGGACCGCCTAAATAAACGATATTTCCGGTAAGTTCTCTGCCCTGCGCGAGCCCTGCGATCGTCTGATTGACAACAGCCGAAAAGATACTTGCTGCAATATCGCTTTTTCTAGCACCCTGGTTTAAAAGCGGTTGGATATCTGATTTTGCAAACACGCCGCAGCGCGACGCGATCGTATAAATTTTTTCATAGCTTTTAGAAAGCTCATTTAATTCGTCGATTGGAATATGTAAAAGGGACGCCATCTGATCGATAAACGCGCCCGTCCCGCCGGCGCACGAGCCGTTCATCCGAACTTCCATCCCGCCGGAAAGAAAGAGAATCTTCGCATCTTCTCCTCCAAGTTCAATGATGATGTCGGTTCCAGGTAGAAGATGGTTTGCAGCGACCCTTGTCGCGTATACTTCTTGAACAAACGCAATTCCGCACCCTTCACAAAGACCCATCCCAGCGGAACCGGAAACAGCAATCTTTGCATGTTCGACTCCATCGATCGTCCGGTAAAGATCACGTAAAATATCTGCGGTTTTCTGTGTGATTTGTGAGTAATGCCGTTCATAAGAACGATGAATGATCTCATTATTTTCATTCATCACGATGCATTTGATTGTTGTAGACCCAATATCAAGACCTATTTTCAAGGGGAACCCTCCTAAACAATTGACTTATCCTGCGGCAAATGTCGACAAAACAAGCAATCAAAACAGCTGCGGTAAATTGATTCTACTTAGACAAAAGCGGCAGATATCTATAAAAATAAAGGTGGGCGTTTTAGGACAGGGGATCTTACTTGCGCAGCAACCGCATCCTATTAAGCCATCCAGATCCGGAAAAATTCCTAAGCCTGAGTCGAGAACATCAGAGCAGGAAATTTCAAGGATTAATCTATAAAAAACAGATACACACAAAAGGTGCGATTCTGTACAAAAATGCAAAGAATAGCAACAAGATTTCGTTTTTTGGCGTGCTTTTTCTATGAGAGTAAATGTATGGTAGTAGCATCTTAATCATCACTATATGGAGTATAACAGCCTTAAAATTACTTGTCAATCTTCGCAAAAAGGATGGAAATAAAATATAATATAAATAGGAAAAAATTAAATCTTAGGAAAAATAGCAAGACAACAGCCTGATTTTTAAAAAATTTTTTAGACGAAATATTATGGAAAATGTGGCTAAAACAAAGAGACCATTTTAGATCAAAAACAGCAAGAAAAGAGGTAGAAAACCGTGAAAAGGCGCGCAAAGCTTGAATTTTTTTTGATACTGCTGTATACTGCTTATAAAAATGCAAAATGGAATGAAATAAAATAAATGTGAGATGATAAAAAACAATGAGCTTATATGGGAAATTAAAAAAAGGCAGAAAGATTCTTTTATTCTGCTGCGATTTTATTCTTTGGAATATTTCTTACTATTTTTCGTTTGCGGTGAACCGCGATACATTTTTGATGGTTGGCAGAGAAAAAGAGTTTCTACTGTCTCTTTTGGTACTAAATATTTGTTTTACAGCGGTCTTTTTTCTTTTCAAAATGTATGATAAAATCTGGCGCTATGCGGATATAGAGGACTTTTTTTATGCGGCGCTGGCGTCTATGTGTGCAAACCTTCTGTTTTTTGTAGTGACGGGCCTTTTAGGGATGATTCCGGAGATTGCCTTTATGAACTTAGGAATCAGGACGTATGTACTCGTCGCACTCATGACGACATTTTTGATGTTTTTATTCCGGCTTGTCTACCGGCTAAATAAAATTCTCGAAGGTCGTGGTGTTTCGGGGATTGATAAAAAACGCACGCTGATTGTGGGTGCTGGAGAAGCGGCAGTATCTGTTCTGCGCGAAATTTCAAAGTATGCCGATAACGAATACCTCCCAATCTGTATTGTGGATGATGATAGGGAAAAAATCGGAAGACGCGTTTCCGGAGTGAAAGTTGAGGGGTCGACGTATGAGATCCCTCAACTTTGTGAAAAAGATGATATCGAGGTGATTTTGTTTTCGATCACGTCGGCATCTGTTGAGGAGAGAAAGAGGATCCTTGATATCTGTGCCAAAACAAACCTAGAAGTAAAGATTGTCCCGAATATTTATGACCTTGTAACGGCGAAGGTTCCGGTGACGTCGACAATCCGGAGAGTTGAGGTTGAGGATTTATTAGGAAGAGAGCCGATTGTGTTCGATACAGAGCAGTACGGGCAATATATTATTGGGCAAACGGTTCTTGTAACAGGTGGTGGTGGATCGATTGGATCGGAGCTTTGCCGGCAGATCGCAACACTTCGTCCGAAAAATTTGATTATATTAGATATTTATGAAAACAATGCGTATGATATTCAGCAAGAACTCAAAAGGAAGCACGGGGATAATCTTCATTTTGAAGTAGAGATCGCGTCGATCCGCGACAGAGTCAAACTTGAGCAACTTTTCAGCAAGAAAAAGATCGATGTTATTTTCCATGCGGCGGCGCATAAACATGTTCCTCTGATGGAAACAAATCCTGAAGAGGCGGTCAAAAACAATGTATTCGGAACATTGAATCTTGTCCAGATGGCTGACAAATATAAAGTGAAGAGATTTGTTCAGATTTCAACCGACAAAGCGGTTAATCCGACGAACATTATGGGTGCGACGAAACGAATTTGCGAGATGATTATTCAAACGATGAATCAAGTCAGTGATACAGAGTTTGTTGCGGTACGGTTTGGCAATGTCTTGGGGTCGAACGGATCTGTCATCCCACTTTTTAAAGAGCAGATCAAAAATGGCGGACCTGTTACGGTTACACACCCTGATATCATCCGGTTTTTCATGACGATTCCCGAAGCGGTGTCATTGGTCCTGACAGCCGGAAGTATGGCGCAAGGTGGAGAAATTTTTGTCCTTGATATGGGCGAACCGGTAAAAATCAAAGATTTAGCCGAAAATTTGATCCGCTTATCAGGATTTATACCCGGTGAAGATATTAAAATCCAGTATACCGGGTTAAGACCCGGCGAGAAACTTTATGAAGAAATTCTTTTGGATGAAGAAGGAATGAAGAAAACAAAGAGTAAAAAGATCTATATCGGGGAGCCGATCCAGTTCGATACGAAGAAGCTTCAGGAAAATCTGACAAAGCTGTATGACGCAGCCAGAGACGACGATAAAGACAGGGTAGAAGGATTAATCGCGCAGATTGTGCCAACGTTTAAACACGCGAAGAATGATTACAACGATCATTTATAAAAGGAAACCCGCTGAACAGCTCAGCGGGTTTTTTCTTACATTAAAATATTTTGAAAATACAAGATATTCTTTTCTAGGAGAATAGCTTTATTAGGAATCGTGTTTTTAAAGGAGCATGGAGGAAAAAAGCAACGAGATTACTTTTGAGCACTGTTATGGAATTATGGCAGAATTAATCACCGGAGTTTTGCCCCATACAACTCTTAAGATGGATAAGATGTGCAATTCCCGGGATGCTTTCTCCCTGTTGGCAAGACGTCGGTGACATCAGCGCGCCGGTTGCGGTGAAGAGGATGTTGCGCAGTTCTCCTTTTTTCATTTTATTGAGAAGAACAGAGCAAAGGACCGAACCGGAACAACCGCAACCAGATCCACCGGCGTGGACGTCCTGCTTCTCAAGATCAAAAATCATCAGCCCGCAATCGCGGTGATTGCTTGTGATATCGATATGATCTTTTTCTAAAAGCTCATATAGCAGTTTACTTCCTACTAATCCTAGGTCACCGGTTACAATCAAATCATAGTCCGACGGTTTTGTTTTTGTATCGTTTAAAAAATCGCTGATCGTCTGCGCGGCAGCTGGCGCCATTGCTGCGCCCATGTTGTTGGCGTCCTTGATACCAAGATCCTTGATTCGTCCGATTGTTACAGCAGAGATACAAGGGCTTTCTCCGGAGTTCCCAACGACAATCGCGCCGCTTCCAGTAACAGTCCATTGCGCGGTCGGGGTTCGTTGGCCGCCGTATTCTAGAGGAAGACGGAATTGTCGTTCAGCGGCGCAAAAGTGAGAGGAAGTAACAGCCACACAGCGTTTCGCCATTCCGGATTCCACCATCAAAGAGGAGAGCGCGAGCGTCTGAGCCATTGTGGAACACGCGCCGTATTGTCCCAAAAATGGAATTTCAAAGTCTCGTAGTCCAAATGTTGAGGAGATACACTGGTTTAATAGGTCGCCGGCAAAGATAAAATCAATATCGGTGTTTTTGACGCCTGCTTTTTTCAATGCAAGCTTTACCGACTCGGTTTGCAACCGACTTTCAGCTTTTTCCCAAGAAGGTTCGCCTAGAGTTGTATCGTCGTATGTCAGATCAAACTCTTTTCCCAAAGGCCCCTCTGCCTCTTTTTTTCCACAAACAGAGGCAAAACCCTGAATTGACGGCATATGTTCCATTTGAAGCGTATACTGCCCTACCCTTTTTGCCATAGTAAATCAACCTTTCTTTTTTAAAATCAATTGCCTGACAGTTTTGCTGAGTTGTATTGAACCAAGCGTTTTATAAAAACTGATTCCGTTTGTCGTAACTGCAAAAGATGCATGGTTTTTATTAGAAAAAACAGACAACGCTAT
>CAKSKO010000030.1 GCA_934465125.1 uncultured Eubacteriales bacterium | reverse complement strand
TTCCCGGGCTTGATATTGATAGCCTTTTTTTATCAAAAATACGAAAACACCTCTCTCATGCAAGAAATATTGAACTAGGTTCTGGAATCGGGAGAGCCACAGTTCAGTATCGTAGTGAGAAAATTCAGATTTATCTAACAGGGGCAGCGGGTTTGATTGTTAGCGAGATCACAATTACAGACCAGCAGATGATTGCAGCAGTAGATGATGTAGTCACGCAGTTTCAAAATAAATATATCGATGATCTGAGCTATTTGAGTATAAAATTTGATGAAATGCTTCGTGGATTATCTGAAACAGGACTTTATAAACCAGAGACGTCAGAGGAAAAGACGTTATACGATTTGATGCTTTTGATATTAATCCATCGGTTTGAGGGAGTTGATACGGTTCCGGATTGGTTTAAAGCTGCACTTGGAAATCTAGAACAAATAGGGATTGTCAAACGGTTATTACTTTCTCTTGTCGAGCAGGTTTCATCGATTGCGACCAATATTAGTGAAAATTTATATATTGATTTAAAATTAGCGCTTGATTCAAGAATCGTACGTGTGACGCTTAACCGCAAGACAAACCATGGACAATTAGCAGGATTATTTAAAATGTTTGGGATCGATCTGCGAGCTATAATCGAAGAGTTTGTCGATGAGTATATGAGTCCCAGTTTTGTTAAAGGTATGGGAGAAATTGCAGTTGAAGTTGCAAATTCTTTGTTATATGACGCCGCAAAAAAGAAGAAAGATGCGCGACTACAAAACGATCATATTGAGACACAAAATTTGTTTCCGTTTCAAATCACGATGACTTTAGGAAACTCTCCGGAAACAGACAGAGCTGTTAGATGGTATACACAAGAAGGAGTATCTGATGGTTTTTTGCAGTACTCTGAGAGTCAGGAGTTTTTAAATCCGATCACGATTGCTGCGTCAAGTGAAGAGGTATTAAAACCTAAGACGATTTTTAGGTTAGGGCTTCTTTCGACCTATACAACTGAAAAGACTATGAAACATTCTGTTTCGTTGAATGGACTTCACAGAGGAAAAACGTACTGGTATCGTGTTGGAAGTAAGGAGAAGGACAGTTGGAGTGATGTTTTACAATTTACAATTCCTCCGAAGAAAAAAGGATTTACATTTTTAAATATTGCTGATTCTCAGGGAATGGTCAAATCCGACTATGAGGTTTTTACAAAGGCTTTTTCTGCAGCTGTTAGGCAAGTCCCTGATGCGGAGTTTGTCTCGCATTTAGGGGATTTTGTTGATGATGGCAACAACGAAGATTTCTGGAATTGGCTTTTAACTGATAAAATCTGGACGAATCAAGCTATTGTTCCGGTAGCTGGAAATCATGAGGCAAGGGTAAATGCTACTGTTTTAAAAGCCGGTGTTGAGAACTCTATTTTAGGGCATTTTCATGTGATGAATATTCCGAAGCAGGATACGTCGACCGGTGTTTATTATTCCTTTATTTATAGAAATGTAACATTTCTTGTATTGAATACGAATGATATTAATAGTGAAAATCATCTTAGTAAAGATCAATATAGTTGGGCAATTAAAACAGCTAAGAATGCAAAGACCAAGTGGAAGATTATACTGGTACACAAATCGCCTTATTCTAACGGTCCGCATCACGATGATGAGGATGTAAAAGAAATAGGAGTGCAACTTAATACAATCTGTGCACAAGGAAAAATTGATTTGGTGTTAGCGGGTCATGATCATGTGTATGTCAGAACGCCTATTTTATTTCATTCTCAGAAATTAGAATACAAGACCAAAACGGTGGAGTATGAGGGGGTTCGGTATGAGACAGCGGTAAATCCTTTGGGTACGCTTTTTATTGTTCCGGGGACAACTGGAGTAAAAAATTACAATCAAGATTTATCGGCGATTATTCCCAGTGAGCGGATGGATCAGCCAGATTGTCCTGTGTTTTCAAAAATAACTGTGCAAGAGAACAGAATTTATTTTACAGCATATTGCTATCATCAGGAGGACGGCAGTTCCAGTATTCTGGACTGTTATGCGATCGAAAAGAATGAAGCGTTTGAAGAAGAGGTTAGGAAAGTTAGAATTCCTGATGAAAGAAAAGAGTTTTGGGATGAGGAAAGCTTAGTTGGAAGCTTGGTGGTTAAGGTCCGCAATAAGGATCAGTTTTTAAAAGCTGTTTCTAACCGGGCCGTTGGAACTATTATAACTGGTGAAGAGGAAATAGAGTTTGAGACCGCTTTTGGAACAGGACGAAAAATTGTGATAGACAGAGACTTATGGATCAAAGGAAATGCACGATTACTGAAAGTTTGTTTTTGTGTTAAGAACCATTCGTCGCTTTTTTTAGATGAAATGGTTTTTATTGATAATACAAGGAAATGGGGATCGATTTATCCGGCGATGAATGCAGTGGAACTTTATGAAGACTCAAAATTAATTTTGGAAGGAAAGGCCGCACTGCGCACAGAGTATGGGCTTGGAAGAAAAGGCTATTGTATTTATATGGGAAAGGGAAATACAGCAGTTTATTTAAACAGTCAGAGCGAACTCTGGGGAGCCGGAGGAGCGATCTTTGCGAAGGATGCGAACTCAAAGATTATTATTCATGAAGGAAGATATTTTAGCAAAAGGAACTCATGCGCTATCCAGACACATGGATCGCTTTGCATTAGAGATGGTAGGGTCAAAAGTTTGAAACTATATGATACAGGAAAATTATATTTGAATGGTGGCACAATTGGAGAGGGAGAAAAAGACAATCCAATTGGTTCTCTGATACTTTTTGGAAAAGCTTACCTGACTGGTGGAACGATTTTTGGCCGCGAAGGAAAAGCAGTTTCCTTAAGAGGAAAAAATGCGAAACTGTTTCTTTGTCCAGACCATTTGGGAGCGGTTAATTTATCAGGATTTACTCCTTATATTAAGCCGGTAGAATTGAAACGCCCTGGTGTGATAGAGGTGGATATTCCAAAAGACGACAGGTATCTGTATTTAAAAGACTGTTTGTTATGTGCCGCAAATACGCCGCTTAAAAATTTAGAACAGATGGTAACTGCAAATACGATAACGCTTGCTGCGAGTTTTGAGAACGAGAATGACATAAAACTTTCAAAAAAAAATCAGTATATTTTTATAAAAGCGTTTATTGGGCGAAAAAATGGGAACAAAACAATAGAATGTAAAAGATCGGAACAAATTTATTTATACAGCAAACCAAAGTGTTTTGAAAATTTTCTGGAAATTGAGAAATCGGATTTACAAATAGTATAAAATGTGATAAAATAAACAAATGATCGACATAAAACTAGATGTTTTTAAGACTCAAATAGCGGTAAGGTGTTTAATTTGTTTCATAAAAAATTTTTTATGAAATTGTTTTGTATATCTTCAAACAGAGCTGCTAACATTAGGGAAAGAAAAGAGTTCCGCGCAGTTTGCTTTAAATTTTTGAGTGAACATTTTTAAGTTAGAAGTAGAGCTTTTTATCGTGTTGGAAAATCTGTGCTATTTGAGAGTTTAGATAAAGTTGTGTAAAAAATAAGAGGGTTGAATAAGTTGTTGTATAAAAATTTTTGGAGGATTTGGTAAAATGGACAGTAGACTGAACAGTTCTGATTATTCAAAATTTCGTAGATCTGATGAACAATCCCCAAAAAAATGGATAATTAGAAAAGGAATATTTCTTACGATTAGCCTTTTGCTCATCGGTATCTTTTCTATTGGAGCAATTGTTTTATTTTATCTCACAGTAGATGGAAGCAGTGATCTTTCTGTTCATCCTCCTAAAAACGGAGCGAACGCTGTTGCAGGAATAGTTTCAAGTGAGATGGCAGATGATAAGATTGAGAAGGTGGCATCAGAGGAAGAAAGCTCTAGCCTCAAGGTAACAACAGAGGATGTTGCTGCTACGGATTTTAGTGACTGGAATAAAAAATGTGACTGGAATTTGATCTTAATCAACGCCAGTAATGAAGTCCCGAATGATTTCCATGTGGCATTGGGTAATTGCAAGGGTTGCCAGATGGATGTACGTGTTATAGATGATCTTACTAAAATGTTCAATGATGCATCAGAAGATGGCGTTACACTTTGGATTTCTTCTGCATATCGGAGCGTAGAACTGCAAACAGAATTATTTGAAGATGAGATTCAGATGAATCTTTCAGCCGGACGGAGCGAAGAGGAAGCGATTCGTTTGGCGCAGACTGCGGTTGCAAAACCGAGAACAAGCGAGCACCATACGGGACTAGCTGTAGATCTGAACGGTGTGCAGGAGGATTTTTATACGACAGATGCTTACCGATGGCTTTCTGAGCATGCGCATGAATATGGATTTATTCTTAGATATCCGGAAGACAAACGAGATATCACGAAAATTATTTTTGAACCGTGGCATTATCGTTATGTTGGAAAAGATCATGCGATAAAAATCAAACAGTCTGGCTTATGTTTTGAAGAATACGTCAGAAATTTAATGAATAATCAGTGATTCTGCTCGTTTTTTATGGTATAATCTAGAAAAATATTGCTGCTTATCAAGTGATATTTTTCTGGATTATTTTGTGTATGGATGAAAACGTTTTTTATGAAAAGCGGATGGAATCAAAAAGATAACATAATCATGAGAAAGGTGTTTTAAAATATGGTAGAACATACTGTTAGAACAAGATATGCACCGAGTCCTACGGGATTTATGCATGTTGGGAATTTACGAACAGCGCTTTATGAGTACTTAATTGCAAAATCTATGGGTGGTGATTTTATCCAGGAGCGGTTAGTAGAGGGAGCTGAACAGATAATTTATGATACGTTGCACGCAGTTGAGATGAAATATGATGAAGGACCTGATATTGGAGGGAAATACGGACCATATGTTCAAAGCAAAAGAAGAGAGCTTTATCGTCCCTATGCTGAGCAGTTGGTAAAAGAGGGGAAGGCGTATTATTGCTTTTGTGATAAACAGCGCCTTCAAAAGATTCGTGATCAAGCAGAACTAGAAGGAGGATTTTCCGGTGGATATGACAGGCATTGCCGTGACTTGGATCAGGACGAGGTTGACCGTCTTTTAAAAAGCAGAACCCCTTATGTGATCCGGCAAAAAATGCCGCTTACTGGTCAAACGACGTTTGAAGATGCGGTGTTTGGAACAATTACTGTTGAAAATTCTGAGTTGCAGGATCAGATTTTATTAAAAGCAGACGGGTATCCTACCTATAACTTTGCGAATGTTATCGACGATCATTTGATGAACATTACGCATGTTGTCAGAGGATGCGAATATCTTTCATCAGTGCCGAAGTATAATCTGTTATACGAAGCATTCGGATGGGAACTGCCAACCTATGTTCATTTGCCTTTGATTATGGGCAAAAATGAGGATGGTAGCGTATCAAAGCTTTCTAAAAGACACGGCGCAACCGGGTTTTGGGATTTGGTGGAGGAGGGTTTTCTTCCTGAAGCGATTATCAATTATATCGCGTTGCTTGGTTGGTGTCCGAAAGATAACCGGGAAATGTTCTCGCTAAAAGAACTTGTAGAAACGTTTTCGTTGGATGGAATCAGCAAATCTCCTGCTGTTTTTGACTATGATAAGTTAAAATGGTTTAACGGAGAATATATCCGTCAAAAATCGTTAGAGGAATTCGAAGCGCTGGCGACGCCTTATTTAAAAGAGGCGCTCTCAGGAAAAGAGTTTCCGTGGGGGAAACTTGCTAAAATTTTAAAGCAGCGTGTCGTACAGCTCACAGATATCAAAGAGATGGTTAGATTCTTTGCAGAGCTTCCGGAGTATGATGCTGGTTTGTTTGTTAACAAAAAAAGTAAGACAACTCTAGAAAATGTCCCCAAAATGCTTGAAAGCGCGATAGAGGCATTAGAAAACCTGCCTGTTTGGGAAGAAATAGCGCTGCACAATTGTTTAATAAATCTTGCAAAAGAATTAGGGGTAAAAAACGGAATGGTAATGTGGCCAGTTCGGATTGCAGCATCTGGAACGGCGGTGACTCCCGGGGGAGCAATCGAAATTTTAGATATTTTAGGTAGGGAAGAGTCACTAAAAAGGTTGCAAAACGGCTTAGAAAAGATCAAAAGTTATAATTAACCTGTTAAATAAACGATAAGAAGTGTGAGGGATGCAGGAATGGTCGATGAAAATAGAACGAAACAGGAAGAGAATACGGGCAATTTTATTCACGAATTTATTAAAGAGGATCTGGCAGAGGGAGGTAGATGTTACGGCAAAACGATCCATACGAGATTTCCACCGGAGCCGAACGGTTATCTTCATATTGGTCATGCCAAAGCGATCTGCATCAATTTTGATGCAGCTGAAAAGTTCAGTGGGGTTTGTCATTTGAGAATGGATGATACGAATCCGACAAAAGAAGATGTAGAATATGTTGACGCAATCAAAGAGGATATCAAATGGTTGGGATTCGATTGGAAGGATCAGTTTTATTATGCATCGCAGTTTTTTGATGAGATGTACGAGATTGCAAAAGGATTGATCGAAAAAGGTCTTGCGTATGTTTGTCAGATGTCTCCCGAAGAAATGCGGCAGAACAGGGGAGATTTAACACACCCGGCGGTTAGCCCGTATCGGGACCGTCCGAAAGAAGAAAGCCTTCGTTTGTTTGAAAAGATGAAAAACGGAGAATTTGCGGATGGACAGATGACGCTTCGCGCAAAAATTGATCTCGCTTCCGGTAATTTTAATATGCGTGACCCGGTATTATACCGAATTAACCGAACGCATCATCACAGGACGGGAAATAAATGGTGTATTTATCCGATGTATGATTTTGCGCATCCGATCGAAGATACGATGGAGGGGATCACGCATTCTCTTTGCTCTTTGGAATTTGAAGATCATAGACCTCTTTATGATTGGGTAGTCAGTCATATCGATAAACCGGAGAAACCACGTCAGATTGAATTTTCAAGGCTTGGGATCAACTATACTGTGATGAGCAAGCGGAAATTAAGAGAACTTGTTGAAAACGGTTATGTCGATGGTTGGGATGATCCCAGGATGCCGACTTTAGGAGGATTACGCCGAAGAGGGTATACGCCGGCTTCGATTCGTAATTTTTGTGAGCGGATCGGTGTTTCAAAGGTGATTAGTACTGTTGATTATGCTTTTTTAGAGCATTGTTTAAGAGAAGATTTAAACGAGAATGCCAAGAGGGTGATGGCAGTTTTAAAGCCGGTTAAGCTGATTATTACAAACTATCCAGAGGGAAAAATGGAAGAGTTTGAAGTGGAGAACAACCCGAATTGTCCGGAAGATGGAACAAGAACTGTACCGTTTTCAAGAGAGCTTTATATTGAGCAGGACGATTTTATGGAAACACCAGTAAAAGGGTATTTTCGCCTGTTTCCTGGAAACGAAGTACGGCTGAAAACTACGTATATTGTAAAATGTACAGGATGCAAAAAGGATGAAAACGGGATTATTACTGAAGTATATGCGGAGTATGATCCAGATACGAGAGGCGGTAATGCACCGGACGGCCGCAAGGTAAAAGGGACGATCCATTGGGTGGATGCGGCAACCTGTCTTGATGCGGAAGTACGGCTGTATGAATCGTTATTTACTGATCCAGACCCTGATGCCGGAGATAAAAATTTTCTCGATTTTTTGAATCCGGATTCTTTAAAAATCTTAAAAAACTGTAAAATCGAAAATACTGTCGCTGCTGCAAAAGCTCCTGCATTCTATCAATTTATGAGGTTGGGTTACTTTTGTGTTGACGCTAAGGACAGCAAAGAGGGTAATTTGGTGTTTAACCGATCTGTTTCACTGAAAGATGGGTTTAAAAAAGGGAAAAAATAAAAGTTGCAAAAGAATCAGAAAAAGCTTGCGCAGTTTATTGGCTGCACAAGCTTTTTTGATTTCAACAAATACAACAAGGCTAATAGATTCCCTGAACGGTGATTTCCCCACAGGAAAGTGCGATCCGTTCATTATCCGGTGTTTCAATAATAAGAGAGCAGTCGGCTGAGATATCGACGGCTTTTCCAGAGACAATTTGATTCCCTTGAAAAGAATATACCGTTCTTCCTAGGGTTGCTAATTTAGAGCAGTATTTTCTCCGCAGTTCTTCAAACGATCCACTGATAAAAGTATTGTAGTCTTGCTGGAACGTTTCTAAAAGATTAGTAAGAAGAAGACCTTTAGGAACATGATGTCCTGTTTCCAGAAAAAGAGAAGTAGCTTTTTGCGAAATTTCATTCGGAAATGTTTTTTGATCGGTGTTAATTCCAATTCCAATAATCACATATTCAATTCCATCAGGACTAATGCTTGATTCTGTTAAGATACCGCAGACTTTTTTTCGTCCGATGATCACATCGTTTGGCCATTTTAAAAGCGAATTGCAGCAAAACATCTCATTTAAGGTACTGCATATCGAAAGACCGGCGACCAACGGCATTCTCGAAATTTCTTCAGCGGGAATGTTAGGACGCAGCAGTATCGACAAATAAAGGCCCTCCCCTTTGGGTGAGTTCCATTTACGCCCAAGGCGCCCTTTTGCAAGCGTTTGTTCTTCTGCGAGAAAAACAGTCCCATGTTCAGCTCCAGAGATAGCTTGGCGTTTTGCTTCGAGGTTTGTGGAATCGATAATTGGAAACGTTTTAATTATTTGCCCGATCACAGAGTTTTTTTTATCTTGCTCTAAGGAATCAAATAAGTTAGACTGCATAATAATCCCCGCTTTTTATTTTTTTAGTTTTATTATAACCGGGAATTAGCATAGAAAACAAGTGATTTGATAATTACAGAATTGGTTGGAAAATCATTGAAACTGTTATCTCAAAAGTGGTATACTAAAGTTTAAGAATAATATACAAAGAGAATCCATTGGGGGTGTATGTTTGGATATTAGAGTTGGCGATATATTGGAAATGAAAAAGGAACATCCTTGTGGGTGCAAGCGATTTTTTGTACTGCGGTCGGGAATGGATTTCCGTTTGCGCTGCGAAAAATGTGGCCATGAATTTATGATTCAACGAGTGAAAGCCGAAAAAAAGATTAAAAAAGTGATCCGCAAATCAGAGTAGCGGTGTAGACATATTCATATTTTATTTTTGATTATAATAGAGAGTGGTGTAAGAATTTGTTTGATAAACTAAAAGTGTTTGAAGAAAAATATGAAGAAATTAATAAGCGCCTATATGATCCTTCTGTTGTATCAGATCAGACAGTGTATCGTGATCTGATGAAAGAACTCAAGAATCTAACTCCGATTGTTGAAAAGTATCGCGAGTATCAGAAGGCGAAGCAATCGGAAGAGGAAGCGAAACAGATGCTCTCAGACGGGGGACTCGACAGAGAGTTCCGCGAGCTGGTAGAAACAGAGCTGCAAGACGCAAGAGATGCGCTTGAGAGCATATCGGAAGAACTGAAGTTTTTGCTACTGCCAAAGGATCCAAATGATGACCGAAATGTTATTATCGAAATTCGCGGCGGTGCAGGAGGAGAGGAAGCAGCCTTGTTTTCCGGGGTGCTTTTTCGGATGTACAGTATGTATGCAGAACTAAAGGGCTGGAAAACAGAGCTTTTGAATGCCAACGAAACGGAACTCGGCGGATACAAGGAAATTAGCTTTATGATTTCCGGAGAAGGTGCGTATTCGCGGTTGAAATATGAAAGCGGCGTCCATCGTGTCCAGAGAGTAC
>CAKSKO010000029.1 GCA_934465125.1 uncultured Eubacteriales bacterium | reverse complement strand
TCTTCCAAAAGATTATATGCAGGGATATGAGAAGTTTTTAGTTTTAAAGGATAGAATTAATGAGTTTGTTCAATCAAAAGCCGCACTGACGCTGGTAAATCCGTCTAAAATTGAGATTTTTGAAGTGATGTATGTTGAAGTTTCAATTAGTTTAGACATTGTAATCAAAGATTATAATTCTTATCAGTCGGTGTATCAGACTATTTATAAAAAGCTTGTTGAATTTTTAGATCCCATTACAGGAAACTTCGACAGATCAGGCTGGAAGATCGGAGAACTCCCAAGAAAAGAGATTATTTATAATTATATTAAGGGTGTCAAAGATATTAAATGGATCAAATCAATCTATATGTTTACTAAGGTAGTAACATTAGATGGAAAAAAAGAAATCGATTTCGAAGAGGTAAAGAAACAATTCTTTACTGTTCCTATTTTCGGAGAACCTGAAATCAATGTATCTATTGATTAATTTGGTAAGGGGGTGTTGATCTTATGATTGATCTTGAAAACTTAAACAATCAGAATTTTAGCGACATTGTTGAGGCTGCAAAAAAACAGATTGCACATTTAAGCGACGATTGGACGAACACACAGGAATCTGATCCTGGGATTACTTTAATCGAGTTATTTGCGTGGTTAAAAATAGTTCAACATGACTATATGAACTTGGTAAGAAGACCGAGTCAGTATAAGTTTTTGGAGCTGCTTGATATTAAAAGGGAACATAACAAAGGTGCAAAAACACTCTTACAGGTTTCGGGTGCTACGGGAGACATTCTTCTTCCTAAAGGCACCAAATGGTGCGCTGGGGAAATAGAATTTGAGAATATGGAACCGCAAATGGTCCTCTCTTCAAAAATCATGAGTATAGAATTTGGGGGAGAAGAAGGGGTTCTTTCTGCAGATTATAATCACTTTGATGGTAAGAGGATTTTTTATTTGTTTGGAGAGTCATTTGATTCCAAACAAAAGAAGAAAGACATCTATTGTACCGTAAATTTTGATCGTCCCATTGCTGCGAATACAAAATTTAGTTTATATTTTAAATCTTTTCTTGAAAAAGATTACAAAAGAAATCCTGTTTCGGCAGATGATAGCTTTGTTGATATGGCGAAAGTAGTTTGGGAGTTTTATGGAGAACGAAATGGCGAGATAGGTTGGCATAGAATACGAGTTATATCGGATCAGACTCATCGTTTTTTATTTTCGGGGATCGTTACACTTCAGTTTAATGGAAAGATGAAAGCAAGAAACGATATGTATTCGATTCGAGTAAGGTTGATTGACCAAAATTACGATTTTCCACCCAGGATTACAGAGATTAAAACGAATGTATTTGAGGTTGTAGAGAAGTCTACAATGTGTGAGACGACGCTGATTAAAAAAGGGCAGGTAACGGATGAAGGTTATTTCTCGGTTTGTACGAATCTCGCACTTTATGGAAAACATCAGGTATACGTGAGAGTTGGACATAGTTGGAAAATAGTTGATGAATATATCGCCAACAAAAAAATCCGAGAAGGAAAAACAGAGTTTTATATAGAAAATTTGAGGAGATATATAACTGATTATGAGATGGAAGACGATGTTGTAATGGTGATTTCATTTGATGAAACAATTGAACCTGAGATTATTTTGGGGAATGGAACGGGAGTTTCGGCACAAGAATTTACTATTAACCAGAAGAATATTAGCTATGATGACTTTGATTTAATAGTAGGGTATCAAAAAGATGGGGGACTTTTGTTTGACAGATGGAATAAAGTAGAAGATTTCTTTTCCTCTCAAAAAGAAGATCAAGATTATGTTTTGGACTGTGAGAAGGGGAAAATCACATTTGGAGACCATAAGATGGGGCAGGCGCCGAGGAAAGGTACAAATAATATTAGAATCAGCGGTTTTGCTACTACTTTGGGAAGAAACTCGAATATTAAAGCGGGCATGATCTCTTCGGTAAAAAGTGAAAACGGTAATATAAAGGAACTTAAAATTGAACAAATTTGCAGTGCAAGCGGTGGTACAGATGCGGAGAATTTTGATGATGTAAAAGCGAAAGCTGCAAATATTCTCAATAATAACCAAAAGGCTGTAACTGTTGAAGACTACGAAAGAATTGCGAAGGAGACACCAGGACTTGTAATTAAGAGCATCAAGGTTTTGCCATCTTATCTGCCAGGGAAGATGGACAGAAATCTCAATTGTGTGACGATTGTTGTTAGAGGCGGTAATGAACAAAGGGATGCAACACTTCACAATTATGAACAGAATATCAAGAAGCATATTGATCGGTATCGATTAATCAATACGAAGGTGTTTGTAACAGGACCGACATATATTGGATTGACAATCAGTGGGCAGATTGTTGTAAACTCTTATTACAGAAAAAGTGCCAATGTAATCTCAGAAAGCATTCGGACATTTGTCGAAGAACTGAATAAAAATTGTGGAGAGACACTTTATTATGGAGATTTATTCGGATTAATCGATAGGCTTGATTGCGTTTCATATGTAGATAAGCTTTATATTACTCCGCAGGGCGACTATGTAGACCGAACGGCGGGGGAGGACATTATTATCCCACCGAATGGAGTCTATTACATAGACAAATTAGATCTCAATTATATTAAAAGCGCAAATATATAAGATAGTGAGGGGGTGGTTTTTTGGCTTCCGGAACAAAATGTTTTGTATTAAATCGTCGCAGTGACTGGGAAGAAAACAGTAGTATCGAAAATCTTGGCTTTGAAGAGGATACCTTAACTGCTTTGAATACTTCTGGAGAAAATGGATATTATATTTCCTCAGCATTTGATAGTTTACAGGCAGAAACTGTTTGGCACAGAATGCGGCTTGACGCAAAAATTCCTCAGAATACGCAGGTAAAGATTAGAATTTATGCAAGTGATAGTCTCTATGCAAAGATTCCTGATCTTGTTTCGTATGGCGATCCAGAAAGGTTACTTGATGAATACTTACTTGATGATGAAGTTCGGCCGCAGAGAAAGGTAGCCCTATTTGATTACTTGGGGGCGAAGACCTTTGAAAATCCTGAAGATATTGTATTATTTGAATTTAAAGGGCGCTACCTTTGGATTTGTATAGAAGTTATTCGTTACAGTGAAGAATTGGTTCGCCTCCATGAACTTAAAATTGAGTTTCCGCGAATTTGTTTTGTGGATTATTTGCCTCAGATTTATAGAGGCGGAACACAAAAAAACTTTTTCTTAGCGAGATTTATTTCTATTTTCCAATCCCTTTATGTTGATTTAGAAGATCAGATTGACAATATGCCAAGGATGTTTGATCCAAAAACAGTAGATGCTAAATTTTTGGAATGGCTTACAGAATGGTTTTCGGTTGAAGATAGCTACATATGGGGAGAAGAAAAACTCCGTATCTTTTTAAAGAACGCTGTAAAACTTTATAAGATGAAGGGTACAAAGCAGGCAATCAGTACAGTGGTAAAGATTTATATGGGTATTACTCCGATTATTGTAGAGCAATTTGATGTGGTGCAAAATGATTTTTATGAAAGCTCTAAAGAATATATCGAGAATCTTTTTGGGGAAAATGGGTATACCTTTAGCGTCATAATCAAAACAGATAAAGTCATTAGTTCTGAAACTTATATTGAATTAATCAAATTGATCAATCGATTTAAACCGATTGACACCATTTGTAATTTGGTAATTTTAAATAACGAGATTTATCTGGATCATCACTGTTATTTAGGAATTAATTCGTATGCGGCAAGGAATGAAAATATTGTACTCGATGATGATTCCGATATACCAAATCCGGTGTTTTTGACCAGTACACAAAGTATTCAATAAAAACCTGTTCGCCTTCTAAACAAACTCTATGATCAGTAGCAGTGGAGTTTGTTTTAACGATTAATTTTGCTGCTGAGAAACGAGGTTTTGTATGGACAATAAACAATATTATTCTTGTGAGCGCAATCATTATTTTTTCGGAAAACTAATGACAGTAAGAGATTTTGAAAGTGAACAAATCTATTTTAACTCAAAGAGACGTCTTGGAAACCGGATGCTCAATGGCGCTGGAATTGTTTCAGGATTGGATGTTATTTTAGTTGATAGCAGAACCTTTTCTTTGGAATCTGGAATGGCGATTGACTATTCCGGACGCGAAATCGTTGTCAAGGAACCCAGTGTAAAAAGGCTGAGTGTCATCAAAGGCTTCGAAGAAAACCGTGAGAATGGTGATATGTATCTTTGTCTTGCGTATAAAGAAAGCTTTAAAGAAAGCACATTCTCAGTGGCAGGATCCGGAAAAGACAGTGGTGTCAGCCAGGAATATAACCGTATCAGCGAAGAGTACGAACTCTTTTTGACATCCAAAAAGCCAGATGAGCACTATTTAGGAATTAATTATCTTGTTAGTGAATATGTAACGTTATATGACAAAAATGGGATTAAAATTGGGCTCGAGATCACCAAATATGTCAATCCCTGTAGGAGTTTGAGGATATCTGTTTTATTTGAAAAGAGTAATGTATCGGCTCCAGTAAAATATCAATTTGATATTGGTGGTGAATTCTTTAAAACCTTTGAGGGAGAAGACGCCCTGCATATTGATTATCAGGAAACCGAAGTATCGACTTATAAAAGGATTAAAAAAGATTACTATCTTATTTGTGATGCGGTATCGGATGCGTTTACCGATATTAAAATTAGGAAAGATGCTTTTAAGATTGAAGTTGGACAAGATGTAGATGGCTTAGAAGAGGATATCAAACAACAAATTATGATTACCTCAAGGTCGCTGCGTGATGTAATCATTGAGAACTATTATGCAAAGCACTTTGATGAAATTACGGAAGAGAAGGAAGGACAATATATTTACCTCGCGAAATTCCATATTATCTCGAATCAATCTACTTATTTTATCGAAGAGTTTGAGAAGCACCCGTTCAACCAGTATTTGCTCAGTAACGAGTTACTTTCTGCGTTGCAGACTCTTTCCTACAGCGGCGGATTAAATTACCTCCCATCCGACCTATCGAGAGGACAAAAGGAAATAGAAGTCCCGCAAACAACGGCCATACAAAAGACAAGTGTCAGTAATGTTGTGACGGGAGTCGAGAAAATTAACCTTGGGTTCTATCCTAAAGTCGGGAAATCCTATTATTCCTATGAGTTTATTCATGGTCTTGGATATGGAAAAATCGGGGTAGTGACTGCGATTGAAAATAAGGCGAACTACCTGACAAATGATGATAATATCCTATTGTTTGGAGACAGTGAAGTCTTTAGCAGTGAAGAGTTTTCATTATCGACTCCTAACGCGCAGGTTGGTGCGATTGTCAACCCAGACAAGGGAACGATGAAATTGGGGATTAAACTGCTTGAGAAAACGAATATTCAGTCGATCGATGTTAGATGGTGGGCGTTCAAGCCTTCTCAGGCTGATGCTGAGAAAGATGAGATTCTTGTAGACGATAATGTAAAGGTGACCATCACCCCGAATACAACGAGAGTTGAGCCGCTTGGTCAGATTCGTTTCTCTGCAAGTATCGAGGGAGCCAGCAGTCAAGAGGTTCGTTGGTCGGTAACAGAATCCGGTGCGGGAACAATCGACAGCAATGGTCTTTACACTGCGCCGTCTAAGGAAGGCGTTTATGAAATAAAGGCACAGAGTGTTAAATTTGAAGACAAGAGCGATTCAGCATATGTTGTAGTAAGTGTATCTGAATAAAATAGTTTTGCATGAAAATATCCCAAAAAGCAATTTGGCTTTTTGGGATATTGTATAATAGTAGAATTTTATAAAAACTTAATATAGAAAAAAATCCGAGGCGGCAGTTTCGTTGGGAAGTTTAATAATCATTCCGGCGACTAGCTGCACATTTGAAATGTTATTGAATGTCTCAAGTGTCTTTACAAAATCCTGACTACTGTAATGAGATTCACAAATTGATTCTAATGTATCGCCGTATTGTACAATATAATCCTCCGATAAGATATTGGTATTAGGAGGGAGAGTAAAATCTATTTCACTTCCTGAACCGGAAGAACTTGTAGTAATTTCTTTCGGTTCAATGGTAATATCAGTGTTTTGATTAGAAGTGGTGCTATACTTAATATTTCCAACGGCTATGACGTCTTCTCCAGATGAGGACGTCTTATTACCCGGACCAAATAACGAATTTAAGATGAGGACAACTGCAAGTACACCAACCCCTGCTCCCCCAATAATCGACAATCGTTTGATCATTTTTTTATGTTTTGTCATAAACTGCTTTACAGAAGCATTCAAGACGCTTTCTTGCGGCTTTTTTTCTGCTTTTTCAAGCTCAACAATTAACTGAGGAATAGAAGAATAAAGGTGGTTATCGCATTTTTCTAAGATAATATGAAATTGATTATTATAACGGTTATTTAGTTCGTGCTTAAAGATCAAACGAATGATTTCGGCAATGTGATCAAACACCATAGCGGTTGTTGCAGCTTGTTTATCGGGGAGACGATCGAGGTTATAGATAATTTGGATTTTATTATCATTGTCGATACAAATGTTACTTGCGGCACTTGCATTAACAAATGCTGGGAGCGGCAAATCAGAGAGACTTTGCAATTTTATTAAAATATCGTGTAATATAGCGCATCTTGTGTTATAATCAGTGGTAGTCTTTTCTTCATCAAAGCGATCTATGATACATTCTCCTTTTGTGTATTTAAAAACAATATAAAAGGAGTCCTTTGATGCAAAAAAGTTTACCATATCTTTTGAGCGATTCGGCGAAGAATAGTAAGAGAAAAAGTCTTTGAAAATTTCTTGATTTTCTTTACTGTGAGGAAATCGGTTAACAAGACATAAATTTTCTATACCAGTACTGTTTGTTTCTGATGCAATCCAGGCGCTAAAATTATTATTATCTGCTAAAGTCCCAATGATATCATATTGCGAAATATCTGTTATATTAGACATGAGTTAGGCAACCCCTTTCTTAAAACCTAGACAATTATCACTATTTCATGCATAATTTATAGTGACTAGTTTGATTATATACTGTGTTAAAAAATTAGTAAATAAAAATAAAAAAAAATTTTTGGTAATGTACTGTTTATAGGAGGTTTTTATGAAAAAATGGTTTGTATTAGTGGCAGCTATTGTTAGTGTTTTGGCAGGATGTTTTATAGAACCACTTTTTAGCTATGTGAATATGGAGAACCTTGTAGACTTTACCATGGATATTAATGGACAAGTTTACTTGCTAAACCATGTTGATCAAGAAAAGTATCGTCTATCGAAACTCAATACCAATGGATTTACTACGTATCAAAAAGTGCTGGATCAGTCAAATACTGGCAACAAGCTGGAATATCAGCAGTTGGAAGTGGACAACAAGGGGAACGTTTATTTGCTTTCGAGTGAAAGGAAGGATATCAGCGCAGCGCAAGATGGAACAGATATGAGAATATTATCAGAGAAGGTTTTAATGTACAGTACAGAAGGGGAATTCATAAAGGAACTTGCAAATGTGGATTATTCTCAGGAAGCAATTTTGCCTACTCAGCCGTACATATATAAAATCCAAGTAATTGATCAGAAAGTTTCTATTATTTGCAATAAGGGTGATAGCTACGAAGTTCTCACTGTTAATTCGTTTGAGAATGAAAAACCACAGAGTCAGCAAACTTTTGTTATTCAATCCGAATCAAATGAACAAGGGAATATTGACTGGTTAGCGGATATTTCCGTTACATCGGATGGCAAAATTGTTTGTGGAACAAAACGAGGGGAATTGCTTGTAATGGATGAGCAAAAGCAATTCAGAGATATTACATCCTTTTTAGGACAAGACATTTGTGCAACAGATTTTTCAGTAGATACAGCAGACAATGTTTATTTTACAGAGATTATCAGTGGAAACTATTACAAATTAAATGTTCAAAATATGACGCTAGATCTGCTTTATAATACAAATAGTATCATCAATAAAAAAAATAACGTAAAATTCGGTGATTTGACCTATATTAATGCGATTGAAGAGGGAACTTATTTCGGTATTTCTAAATTACCGGATAATCAGGTGTATCTGTCGTTTGGGATAGATGAAAATATGATTCATAAAGTGAGCCCTCCATTTTTTCCAGATAGAATTTTGACAATTGCCTTGATTTCTGTTGCAACATTCGGCGTGATTTTTGGTGCTGCGTTGTTGTTTTTAAAGTGCAGAAAGAGATTATCCTTGAACTTTAAATTGGTATTTTTGTTTTTACCTCTTTATCTAATTTCTATGCTAGTACTTACCCTTTTGATTTTAGGCTCTTCGTCAAAAAACAGAAGCAATTATTTAATACAAACACAGGATACAAGTGCTCAGATTGTTCTAGATCAAATCGACGGAGATTTATTTGAAAGTGTTGACCCTTTTAAGGGATACTTGAATGAAGATTATGTGAAGCTTCAGGAGCAAGTAGAATTTGGATTCCAGGAAGCCACAAAGAAAGTAAGAAATTCTAGTGATTATGTTGACACATTTACAGTCAAGGATGGCAGAATTTATACGATGATGGGAAGCGATTTTGATCAAATTCATTCCAATATTGACAGCGACATCAATTTTGAGAAAAGCGACGCTATGCCGATACCTCTTGAGTACACAATGGATACAGAGAAGATGAATCAATACTATGAAATATGGGACCAAATGAAGAATGCAACGGATACAAGCAGCACCAATACACATGTGATTCAAGACAATTATGGAGAATGGATTAGTGTATTCAAACCGATTCAAAACTCGCAAGGGGAAGCAGTTGGGTTCGTTTTAGCAGCGATTGACAAGAGACAGAATCAGGATAGTGTATATTGGGATACGTTTTATATGGTTATATTAGTTGTACTTGTTGTTTCGTTGGTTACATTTGTCAGCTTCTTTTTAGTTCTGCGTTTCGTATTTAGGCCGCTTAAGGAAATCAAACGCTGTGTTAACGCCATCAGCGAAGGACGTTGGAACACGAAGGTTAATATTAATTCTAGAGATGAGTTTGCAGATATTGGTACTGCCTTTAATTTGATGACAGATCGGGTTAATCAGTATATTTCTAACCTTGTTATATTAAATCGCGAGTACGTTAAATTTGTGCCGATGGAACTGTTTCATCTTTTGGGGAAAAATAAGATTACAGACATTAATTTGAATGATCAAAACCGTCTGAAAATAAGTATTCTTTATGTTGCTCTTAATACTGTTCACCATGACATTTATAGCAAAGTTCCAGAACAACAATATTTCAATATGCTCAATAAGAATTTTGCCCCCTTGTTCCACATTATTGAAAATAATAATGGAATCGTACAATGGTTTGATGGTTTGGGAATGATGGTATTATTTCCGAATTCTGCTGAAGACGCAGCTACAGCGTCGATGCAGTTTAAGGAGGTGTTTCCCGGAAAAGTAGGGAAAGAAATGACGATGATCTTAAGTACCGGCGAGGCAATAATAGGTGTGATCGGGAATAAAACAAGGTACAGTATTGCCACAATTTCTGATGAGGTAATGCAGATTGATTACATCAATAGTCAGATTCATAAAATCGCAATCCGGCATTTTGCATTAGAACCTTTGATCCGCTTTTTCCATTCTAGTACGAAATACAATTACAGATTAGTAGGGCAAGTAAAACATATAGCAAGCTCAGAACCGGTCAAACTTTATGAGTTTATTGATAGTACAAAAC
>CAKSKO010000028.1 GCA_934465125.1 uncultured Eubacteriales bacterium | reverse complement strand
TCCTGTTAATGTCCCTAGCGGAATGGAAACACTTTTTGGCTTTGTTGATGACAGTTTTTCTTGAACACTTGCGCTGATTGATACTTTTAAAAGATTTGTCTTTGCAACATCTGTCGTTACTGCGAGCACCTTTCCATCACTTCCGCGCTCAACCTTGACCAATTGGTCGTAGTTAATCTGATTTTCCATCAGTTCTTGCTGCACCGCTTCGCTAATCGCTTTGGTTGAAGCAATCTGTGCTTGGTTTGCAGCAACTGATTTGACAAGCGGTCGGATTTGCCAGTCTATAATAACAGCAGTACCGATAAGAAGCAACAGAACAATAAACCATCGTCTGCGGATCGGATGCGGACGATATCTTCTATATCTTCTCATGGTACCGCCCCCTTGTTTTAAAAATCGATTATTCCAGTATATCCATTAAAAATGATTTTTGTGAGAAAGTTTCTTGCGTTTTGGGGATTTTTTAATAATTCATATTTTTCATCACAAAAAAATCCAGCGGAACAGTACTCCACCGGATGTTCATTTTATGTATTTTTATTTAGCATATCAGAACCCTTTGTTTCATGATCTCATTAACCATAACTTTAACTGGGAACATCTTATTTTCACAGATATTTTTTCTAATTTTCTTCTCCTACAATGGATCGACTGTTCTATCTATTGTCTCAGAGGTCGTTAGGTCCTTGCGCCCTATTACGCTTGACCTGTGCGAACCTTGCAAAACTTCATATAAAGATTGGTTTTCTTTAAGAAGCATGCAACCAATCAGAGTAAGCTGGAAATTGATCGTCTCTAAATTTCTCTTTTCTGCTAATTCAAATACCGCCTTTCGCCATCTTTCTAGATCACCTTGCAACTCTTCGATAGCTTTCATTTCTTGTTTTTTTGATACTTTATTAGACTACACTGCCCTTAATCCATCACTTTTACGTCTACAGGTATATTTATAGAAAAATTTTGCTTGTTTCATTTGTATTAGTAGATTTTATATGAACAGATGCACCAATTTTCATTTTTTCCATTGTACCACCAGCAAATATAATTTTCTCTCCTTACTATAATTCACACAAAAAATTAACATTCACCTAAATAAAAATATTTTATATTCAATTTTTTAGCATCTTACACCATATAACTAAAAGAGTAGGATGCTAAATGCATCCTACTCTTTTAGTTATATTTTATTCAGCAGACTGCCCCGCTTCTGCTTTTTTGTTTTCTTCCAACAAAGCTCTAATCGAAAGACTTACGCGTTTCTTTTCGAAATCAATATCCGTAATAACCGCCTTGACCTTATCTCCTACAGTAAGCTCATCCTGTGGTTTTTCAATCCGATGATCTGCAATTTGTGAAATATGAATTAATCCATCAATTCCAGGAATAATTCTAGCAAATGCACCAAAAGACGTCATACCGACGATTTCAACATCGACTGTCTTTCCAATCGGATAGTTTTCTTTCAGAATTTCCCATGGATTCTCTTCTGTTTTTTTGTATCCCAAAGAAATTTTTTCATTTTCTTTGTCAAGATCCTTGATATACACTTCAACCGTATCACCAACATTTACAATCTCAGAAGGATGCTTGATCTTGCTCCAAGAAAGCTCCGAAATATGAATCATTCCGTCAATTCCACCGAGGTCAACAAATGCGCCGTAATTGGTTAAAGAACGAACAATTCCCGTATAGGTCTTGCCAACTTCTGCATTTTCCCAGAACTTCTCTGCTAATTTCTTTCTTTCATCTTTTAAGACCGCACGAATGGAAGCAACCGCGCGTCTGCGTCCTTTGTTAATTTCAATAATTTTAAACCGCACACTCTTTTTGACTAGACCCTCTAAAGGATCATGTCTTGACGCTGTTGCCTGAGATGCCGGAATAAAGACACGAACTCCATTTGTTACAGCAATCACACCGCCTTTTACAACATTGAGTACTGTCCCCTCTAAAATAGTATCTTCTTCATGTGCTTTTACAACATCTTCCCATCCTTTAATCGCGTCCAAACGCTTTTTTGAGAGCATAATCGTTCCCTCTTGATCATTTGTCCGCATAATCAAAAGATCCATCTCATCTCCGATTTTTACAAGGTCCTCTGGTTTTGCATTAGGATCAACTGACAACTCAGATAACGGGACAAACCCTGCTTGTTTTCTTCCCACATCGACGTATATTTCATTCGGAGCAATTCCGACGACTACACCGTGTACCTTTTCATCTGTATTTAAATTTTTGAGGGATTCTTCCAACATTTCCTCAAAATTCATTTCGTTTTCCTTTTCCTCATTGACACCATTGTTGTTCAAAGCTTCTGTCATAGCTTCTAGTACCTCCTTTATAATACTCGCAGGTGTGGATGCACCTGCAGTAATTCCAACGCAATTTGCCTTCTTTAAGGCCGCAAACGGCAGCTCTTTTGCTGTTTCAATCAAACACGTCTCACAGTGCCTTTCACAGATATCTCTGAGCTTAGCAGTATTGGAACTATGTTTTCCTCCAATGATAATCATCAAATCCGATTTTTTTGATAATTGCTCCGCTTCTGCCTGCCGATCTGACGTAGCATTACATATTGTATCAAAAACTGTTGCGTTTGTATAGACCTTTTTTACAATTTCTAAACATTTTCTCCATTCTGATACACTAAAAGTCGTCTGAGCTACAATAATCACATCTCGATTCCATAAATTTGGGCAAGATGCATGAAGTTTTTGGAACTCTTCTGCGTTATCAAACACATAGCTCTCAGAAAAACAGTTTCCCCTGATTCCTTCTACCTCTGGATGATTCTCGTCTCCTGCAATCAAAACTACTTTACCTTCCTCTGATGCCTTTCTGACAATCCTATGAATCTTAGAAACAAATGGGCAGGTCGCGTCGACAAACTCGATTTCCTTTTCCTTGATTTGATCCATGATATTCATTGGGATTCCGTGTGAACGGATCACAAGCGTTGCCCCTTTTGAGACATCTTGTGGGGTATCTGCGATCTCCACTCCCTGTTCCGACAGTTTTTCAACCATCTGTGTATTATGGATAATCGGCCCTAATGTACATACTTTTTTCCCCGATAGAATCAATTCATCGACCATCTTGATTGCACGGCTGACTCCAAAACAAAAGCCCGCTGAATTTGCTATTGTTATCTTCAATGTCTTTCCTCCAAAAGTTCTATTACTCTTTGCGCAATAAAACAAATCGCCTGACGATTTGTCCTCCTGCTGCCCATTTCATCAATTCCCAACGCTTCATAAGGGATTATTTCCCCAATCCGCACTGTAATACGTGAAAACAAACGAATTTTTCCTTCGCTATAAATACTCATTGGCAAAATAGGTGCTTTCGCCTTTTGGGCCAAAAGCGCTACTCCTGCTTTTGGGTGAAAAGACATATCACCATCACGAACAATGCACCCTTGTGGAAAGATCCCAACTACCTCTGCGTTCTCGAGCAAAGACATCGCCGTTTTAATAGCATCAACATCACCTTTGTCTCTATGCACCGGAAAAGCACCCAAACGATATAATAAATTTTTAATGAATGTTCCATGCTGATAAAAAAACTCCGATTTTGCCATAAAATGGACCTGCCTACCAAACGCCAGAGCAATCAACCCTGGATCTATGAGCGATTTATGATTGCAGCAGACAATCAATTTCCCTTTTTCCGGGATATGCTTTGTATCTACGTAACGAATACGAAAAAAAAGTTTTGATAATACTTTTCCAATTTTCAATAACATAAAATACATTATACTGAAACCTCAGTATCTCTTTGCCGCATTTCTTTGATTTTCTCCATAATCATCTTTGTAGCTTCTCGAACCTCTGCTTTTGTTCCATTGACAAGTCCCAATTGTTCAAGCGTCAAAGGTTCTCCAAAGGATACTACCATTCTTTTAAACAGCCGGATCATTCCGCCTTTTTTACAACTGATACAAGCGGGCAAAACAGCAGCATTTGAATGATAGGCGATCATCGCAGCGCCAGAACGAGGACGCAGCAATTCTCCATCTCTTGATCGGGTCCCTTCAATAAAAATTCCTAGTGCTCCGCCCTCTTCTAAAATATGCTCTGACTTGATAATTGCTTTGGAATCCCCTGCTCCACGATGCACTGGAAACGCACCGAGAGCTGAAAAAAACCACGAAAGAAATCGATTTTCAAATAACTCGCTTTTTGCCATAAAACAAATTCTTCTTTTCTGTGATATCACTAAAAATGCCGGATCAACAATCGACATATGGTTACAGCAAATGATAATCCGTCCATCCATTGGCAAATTATTTTTTCCATTTACATGAAACGGAAATAAAATTTTTAAAAACGGCATACAAATCACTCGAATAACAGAATAAAAGCATCCATGATTCATGATAACCTCTCCTTTATCAAATGTGTCAGATGCTGGATTGATTCTTTCAGAGTATTTCCCGTTGTATCAACAATGACTGCATCCTTTGCCGGAACAAGAGGTGCTACCGCTCGGTAACTATCTTGATAATCTCTTCTTTCAATATCCTCCAACACCTCTTCAAAAGTGACATCTATTCCTTTTCGGTTCAATTGTTGATATCGTCTTCTGGCTCTTTCTCGACTAGAAGCCGTCAAGAAAATCTTAATTTGCGCATTTGGCAGCACGACCGTTCCGATATCTCTTCCATCCATCAAAACATTATTGCTTCGTGCGAGATTACGTTGCAAATCAAATAAAAAATCTCGCACTTCCTTAATCGCTGAAACATCCGACGCCGCCATCGAAACTTCGGGGGATCTAATTTCCTCTGATACATCCTTTCCACAGAGCAATACACGTTGCCACCCATCTTGGAAGCAGAGTGAAATCTCAATTTCCGGCAGTCGTTTTAAAACTTCTTCCCGATCAGCAGGATTCTCTCCTTGTTTCAAAATATAGTACCCTACCGTACGATACAGCGCTCCAGTGTCGACATAAATAAAACCTAACTCTTTTGCAACTTCTTTTGCGATCGTACTTTTGCCCGCTCCGGCGGGTCCGTCTATTGCAATTGAAATCATACTTCTCCTCCTGCTGCTGAATTTCCAGCTAAAAATCCTGTTGAAAACGCGATTTGTAAATTAAATCCGCCGGTATACGCATCAACATCAATCACTTCCCCTGCAAAATATAAGCCTTTTACGAGCTTTGACTGCATTGTCTTTGGATCAATTTCTGAAGTTTTCACACCTCCGGCGGTTACAATTGCTTCCTGAATGGGACGAAATCCGGAAATCGGAATTTCCATCATCTTTAAGTAACGACCAAGCTCTTGTCGCGTCTTTTTTGTGATTTGATTACACTTTGTCTGTGGATCTACCCCCAGTTTTTCGATTATAATAGGAATCAGTTTCCTGGGAAGCAAATGGGAAAGCACGTTACCGAGCGCTTTATTTTGATACTTTTGTAAATCTCGCTGAATCCTGACGTCACGCTTTTCAATAGAAAGTGCTGGTTTTAAATCTATCAATACCGTATAGCGGTTTTGTTCCATTTGCCTCATATGAGCGCTTGCGCTCAATATTACTGGTCCCGATAGTCCAAAATGAGTAAATAACAGTTCTCCAAAATCTTTATACACAACGCGATGCTTTATCTGATCTTTTACTGTAATTGAAATATTCTTTAAGGAAAGCCCTTGCAAATTTTTGCATACCGTATCATGGGAGACAAGTGGAATCAACGACGGTTTTGGATCAATAATCTGATGTCCTGCCTGCCTTGCAAAACGATAGCCGTCTCCGGTAGACCCTGTCAGGGGATATGACATTCCTCCGCATGTAACAATCACTGCATCTGTTTCAATTACCCTGCCGTCTTCTAGTTTGACGCCCTCTATTTTCTGATGATTGATGATCAGATTCATTGCTTTCTTCGATAGCAATTTGCACCTTGTATGTTTGACAAACTGATGAAGCGTCTCTACAACATCCGATGCCCGGTCAGACTCCGGAAAAACACGGCTTCCTCTTTCTGTTTTCAAAGGAAGCCCTTTCTCCTCAAAAAAACAGATCGTATCTCTCGGCGAAAATCGATTTAGCGCACTGTATAAAAACTTTCCATTCGATGGAACCGACTCGATCATAGTTTTTACATCGCAGTTATTTGTAATATTACACCGTCCTTTCCCTGTGATCAGTAACTTTCGTCCAACCCTTTTATTCTTCTCGAGTAAAAGAACTTCGGCCCCACTCTGCGCTGCTGTCCCAGCTGCCATCATCCCAGCAGGTCCCGCACCTATTACCAAAATGGTTTTCTTTTCGCTCAAAGCTCTTCCTCCTCGATCTTTTCATATACATTATATTGATCCCAAATATGTTCAAGCTGCCGAAATGTATCCGTCACTTCTGCCTTCTTTTTTAACGCAGTTGCCACAATCAGAGCGTTGATCAAACTCAGGGGTGCTACTAAAGAATCGACAACCGAAGCCATATCGCTGCGCGCCAAAAGAATATAATTCGACGGCTTTACAAGCGGTGAAATCATACTGTCTGTCATTCCAATGACACAGGCTCCGCAATCAGAAGCAAATTCCATCGCTTTGACAGCACAGCGCGAGTATCGCGGAAAACTGATCCCGATAATCACGTCGTTCTCGTTCACACGGAAAAGCTGCTCATACATTTCGGTTTCACTCGTTGTATTGACAACCTTTACGTTTTCAAAGATCAAACTAAAATAATACCCTAAAAAATCCGCAAGCGGTACAGAACTCCTCGCTGCCAGAATATAAATCTTTTCTGCTTTCCCAATCGCGTCGACTGCCTGATAAAAATCCTCATGTGAGGTTTCATCAAGTGTTCTTCTAATTTTTTCAATATCTTGGTTTAATACACTATCGAGCACGTCCTGATCCCCAATGCGTGAACTCGTCACCTCAATGCGCTGCACAGACGTCAATTTGCTGCGTATCATCTCCTGCATCGCTCGCTGCAGCTTCGGGTATCCATCATACCCTAGCTCTGCTGCAAAACGCACCACCGTCGATTCGCTTACTCCAACAGTTTCCCCTAGTCTGGCCGCCGTCATAAACGCCGCTTTATCATAATTTTCCTCTATATAAGCTGCAATCCTTCTTTGCCCTTTTGAAAATTTCGGCGCCATACCTTCGATTCGGGACAACAAATGTTTCATCATCTAAACGATCTCCTGTTTTATACTTCATTATAAATATTAAATCTTAATTTTATAAAAAGCAAGGTAAAAATATCTTTCTTTTAATAAAACGCCAAAGAAAAATCGGCATCATATTAATCGACGCCGACTTTTTTCGTTTTTCTTTTATTACCGGATCTGTTTCGTATCTATCTCTTTTTTAGCAGATTCTATAAAGCTGGAAATCTCCATTGAACCGATGTCGCCATCTTTTCTTGACCGAACGGAAACGGTCCCGGATTCTATCTCTTTGTCGCCAACGATCAGCATATAGGGAACTTTTTCAAGTTGCGCGTTTCGGATTTTATAGCCGATTTTCTCGCTGCGAAGATCTGCCGTTGCTCTAATTTTGGCTTTCTTAAGATCTTTCTCAATTTTCTCGGCAGCTTCGCTGAACTTCTCGCTGATCGGAAGAACCCTTACCTGCTCCGGCGAGATCCACATCGGCAGTGCACCCGCATATTTTTCAAGTAAGAGTGCAAGTGTTCTTTCATAACATCCAAGCGAGGTTCTGTGTATCACATACGGATATTTTTTCTGCCCATCTGCATCGATATACGTCATGCCAAATCGTTCTGCTAACTGAAAGTCGATCTGAACAGTGACCAGAGTATCTTCTTTTCCATAAACATTCTTCATTTGAACATCGAGTTTCGGACCATAAAATGCTGCTTCTCCGTCGGCCTCCGAAAAGGAAATATTCAAATCGTTCAGGATTTCTCTCATCCGGTCTTGCACAACTTCCCATTCCTCCGCTGAACCGATATATTTGTCTTTATCGTTTTCATCCCATTTTGAAAAACGGTATGTAACATCTTCCTTTAATCCTAAAGCTTCTAAAATTTCATTTGCAAGATCGATGCAGCCGGCAACTTCACTTTCGAGCTGATCCGGTCGGCATGCAATATGCCCTTCTGAAATTGTAAATTGTCGCACACGGATTAACCCGTGCATCTCTCCGCTGGATTCATTCCGAAAAAGTGTCGAAGTTTCGTTTAACCGCATCGGTAAATCCCGGTAGCTGCGCTGCTTCGCAAGATAGGTCTGAAATTGGAACGGGCATGTCATCGGACGCAGAGCAAACACTTCGTCGTCTTTTTCCTCGTCGCCTAAAATAAACATTCCTTCTCGGTAGTGATCCCAGTGTCCTGAAATCTTATAGAGATCTTTTTTGGCAAGATACGGCGTCTTCGTTAAAAGATATCCTCGTTCTTCTTCCAAATCCTCAACAAAGCGTTCCAAAAGCTGAATGACCTTCGCGCCTTTCGGCATCAAAATCGGAAGCCCCTGCCCGATATAATCAACTGTTGTAAAATACCCAAGATCTCTGCCGATTCGATTATGATCGCGTTTTTTTGCTTCTTCTACTGCATCGAGGTATTCCTGCAAAGCGCTCGTCTTCGGGAAAGAAACCCCATAGATTCTCTGAAGCATTTTACCGCTTGCATCGCCGCGCCAATACGCACCAGTACAGTTTGTCAGCTTAATCGCTTTCACAGAACCGGTAGATAACAAATGAGGTCCCGCACAAAGATCGACAAACTCGCCTTGCTGATAAAAACTGATTTTTTCTCCGTTTCCAGCATGCTCTTTAATCAGTTCTATTTTATACTGCTGACCTTTTTCTTTCATCAACGAAATCGCTTCCTCCGGTTCGAGTTCAAACCGTTCAATCGGCAAATTTTCTTTGATGATCTTTTTCATTTCTGCTTCTATTTTTTGCAATTCCGCAGGACTAATCGATCCTTCTAAATCAAAATCATAATAAAATCCTGTCTCGATCGCAGGCCCGATCGCAAGTTTTGTTTCAGGATACAAACGCAGCACTGCCTGAGCCATGATGTGGGAGGTTGTATGCCAATATGCTTTTTTTCCTTCTCCCTGATCAAAAGTCAAAATTTCAAGTGTGCAATCCTTTTGAAGTTTTGTCCGAAGATCGACAATTTCTCCATCCACTTTTCCGGCACACGCCGCTTTATACAAACCGGCGCCGAGGCTTTTTGCAACCTCAGCTACCGTAACGCCTGCTTTATATTCCTTTTTTATATCTTCTTTCAGCGTAACGATAATCATTTCTTTCTCTCTCCCTTAATACCTCTCTGCTCCCCGAATTTTGGGTACTTTATAAACGTTTTTATTATTACTTTCTGATCTCAGCTCTTTTAATCTTTCCACTGACCGTCTTAGGCAGTTCCTGAACAAACTCAACCACCCGAGGATATTTATACGGCGCCGTTTGCTTTTTGACATACATCTGAATCTCAGCCTTTAATTCTTCTGACTCCTGATATCCCCTCGCAAGAACAATCGTCGCCTTTACAACCTGCCCTCTGATTGGATCAGGGGTTCCCGTTACCGCACATTCCAGAACTGATGGATGCTCCATTAAAACACTTTCAATTTCAAATGGCCCAATCCGGTATCCGGACGACTTGATAATGTCGTCTGTTCTGCCAACATACCAAAAGTATCCGTCCTCGTCTTTCCAGGCTGTATCCCCAGTATGATAAACATTATCATACCAGACTGTTTTTGTCTTTTCCGGATCATGGTAGTATCCGTTAAACATCCCGTGAAAACCCGCGCCGGTTGCAAGTGAATAAAGCAGGCTGTTTGTAGCCTTTTCG
>CAKSKO010000027.1 GCA_934465125.1 uncultured Eubacteriales bacterium | reverse complement strand
TCGTATTTTTTCTGTTGCATCATCTGAAGTTTTTATAACAATATTTTTATAACAATCTCTTTCTGTAGAAATTGCCGTTATACTTTTGCGATTGTGAACTTGTAGCATTTTAATAAATGCCCAAACCATAATGATTATGTATGCTCCTACTATTTGGGTAAATTGAAAATTTATAATTTTTCCAGGTATTAAACCATTTCTACCCAAAATAACTCCAGCGAAAAAATATAGTATATCCAAAAATGTTCCAACGTAGTCCAATTTATCTTGTAGTTTCTTAATCATTATTTTTTAGTCCAATTATCTTTTTCTACAACTTTTGATATAATATCCTTACTTCCCGAAAGTGAAATTCTTAAAGAACCATCCTCGGTATTTTCTACCAGGGCTGTAAGTTTTTTTAGTTCCTCTTCAGATAATGATAGTTTAAACTTTTCTTCTATATTTTCTATTACTTTAAGTAAAACTAATGATTTTCCTCTATCTAAATTAGACAGGAAATCATCAATAGCAACGTTTTCACCTTTGTTATTTTTATAAATCCAATTCATACTTTTTTGTATGCTCATATAATATCTCCACATACCATTGTTTACACTAAAATACATCTTTGGTACAATTTAGTTTTTTATAAAATAGAAATCAAGTATCTTCAATCTGCCATTACTTTTGTCATCAATTCATCGTAATTACTTACAACGTCACACACGACTTCTTTGTTGGAAATTGCTGCAAAATGCTTCTTTGCGCACTCAATTTTTGCTTTTTCTATATCTCTTAATTCAAGTGTTGACATATTACCCTTTGTCTCGGCTACAAAATAAATGTGCTTAATGTGCTCCTGATTAAACGCTATTGCCCAGTCCGGATTATACTTTCCAACCGGTGTTGAAATATAAAATCCCTTCGGTAATTTCACATAAACGACAACGTCTTTGGCTTGTTCCAGTTTTTCAGCAAAATCTTTTTCTATTGTAGAGTCATATAACAAATGGTCATAAATGTTCTTGGATGTTGCCATAGCATTGATTCCGAATTTGCCTTTCAGTGTAGGCTCTGTAAAGATTGATGTGTCATAAACATAATCACCATCAATCTTGCTATAAGCAATATGTTGGATAATAAGCGTTGCCTTCTGTTCGTTAATTAAGTTTGCTGTCTTAATTATAAATTCTTCCGGATTGCTCTTAAACTGGTCAAAAATAGCCGGTTCAATACCTTGCAATATTTTTACAATAGTTTGACGGGTTAAGCCGGTTTCATCCACCAATTTACCGATAAGGTCGTATTTAATAGATGTAGCAACAGATGTAATATTTTCTGTTTTGGTTGCATCCGGTTTTGTTTTGAATGCCAGACCGTCAAATAAATCCTGCTTTGAATTGATATTATTCATCGTGCCGGTGGTAATGTTTACGACCAGTTTAGAAACCTTCAATTTGCTGTTTAAGGTAGAAATTGCCTTATCTATCAATTCTTGGCTTTCAAAATCAACCGCATAAATGGATTTAACGTTTATCTTCTTCCATAAAGTCTGAAACTCTTTCTTATTCAAGGCTTCGTTATTAACTTTAATATCCACATCGTTCTTGCGAGCATCTTCTGGTGTCATACCCTTTACATCGTAAATCATATCTAAAATACGCACGATACTTTCTTTGCTTTCCTTAAATTCTTCCGGCAAGACAAGATTATCGGTTTTCTTATCTTCATAGTATTTGTCGGTCAATTCGCCGTTTTCATTGACGTAATCATTTTTAACCATATTGAAGTAGATTTTTCCGGCCATATCTCCGGTAATGATTTCATTATTACCATCGGCATTTTTAATAAATTTGCCATTGAACAAATCTGCCGTAACTTTTTTCGGTCTGTCAGTAATAACTTCCGCCAATTCTGTTTGCAGTCCTTTAGCAAAAGCATCGTATGATTCGTTAGCAATTACTGTCAATACGTTGATATTGTGCACATCATCGCCCAAAACCGATGCGTCCATACGTTCACCGTTTTGGTTTACGGCCAAACGCAAACCACGGCCAACTTCTTGGCGTTTACGCACTTCGGCACCGCTTTGCTTTAAGGTGCAAATTTGAAATACATTCGGATTGTCCCAACCTTCTTTCAATGCCGAGTGTGAAAAGATAAAGCGCACCGGTTCTTTACGGTCAAGCAGGCGTTCCTTATTTTTCATAATTAGGTCATAAGCATCAATATCATTTGAACTTTGTTCCTTCTTATCAATCTTACCGTCAATAAAGTGATTACTTTTCTTATCAATAGAAAAGTATCCGGCGTGGGTTTGATGTGCTTCAATGCCTTTCAAATAGCGTACATACTCGCTATCTCCCAATTCTCCGACATAGTGGTCTATAATGTTTTGATATTCTTCTTCAAACATCTGGGCATAGATACCATTTTTAGCCACATTTCCTTCATATTCCTTATATTTTGACACTTCATCAATAAAGAACAGCGAAAGCACCTTTATACCTTTGTAGAACAGTTGTCTTTCCCGTTCCAAATGGCTTAAAATCGTTTCTCTGATTTGAATGCGGCGAATTTGGTCAGAATCCTGCGTATCACCCATCACTTGTCCGACCTCAATGACCTTACCATTCAGGAAATGTACGGTATTGTCACGGCCATCAATGCGACTAACCGTATATCCCTTATATTCGTTCAAATTGCCGGATTGCTCATAGAGATTAAAGCCTTCGTTTACAATACGGGTTATCTTTTTAATACCATTTTGACCTTTAACATTATATTCCAACGACGCTGTCGGGGCTTTAGTGTTAGAAAGGTTTAGATTTGCTAAATACAAATATCCATCAGTGCCGGATTGTCCAGAAACACTAATGCCTTTAACTGCAATCTTTTTCACCAGTTTCTTATTATATGCTTCCATTGCATCCAAACGATACACCATATTAAAGATGCGGTCTTTCCTATGTGTTGCTGAATAGCGCAGTGTCATCAACGGATTAAATTTTTTCAAACCCTCACGGGTTGCTTCACCTTCCACCGATTGCGGTTCATCAATAATCAAAATCGGATTTGTCTTGGCAATAATATCAATCGGTCGACGAGAGCGAAATTCATCTAATTTCATATAGATTCGCCGAGCATCTTTACCTTTGGCGTTGAAGGCTTGTGAGTTAATAATCATCACATAAATGCTGTTAGAACTGGCAAATTGGTCAAGTTCGTTCAAATGTGCGGAATTATAAACAAAGTAACGGATTTTCTTGCCATATTCTTCGGCAAAATGGTCTTCGGTAATTTGAAACGATTTATATACGCCTTCACGAATAGCAATGCTTGGCACAACAATAATGAATTTACTCCAGCCATATTTTTGGTTCAATTCATACATTGTTTTGATGTAGGTGTATGTTTTGCCTACACCGGTTTCCATCTCCACCGTAAGGTTATAGTTTCCCTCTAAAGAGTTAGATGGCTTGATTAGGTTTGCACGCTGGATTTGTTGTATATTGTTCAAAACCGTGCTGTCGTCCAATATCACTCTTGCATTCTTAAATCCGGCAAATTCCGTATCTAATTCGCCTTGTGCTGTTTGAGTGGCACCTTTATCAATTAAATAACTTATACCTTCGTTTTTCGGCTGTCCTAAAAAGACATCAACGACTGCTTTGGCTGCTTCAGCCTGAAACTTTTGATGTTTGAAGCGTAATTTCATCAATCCGTCTCCTTATAATACTTTGATTGAGGTGTTTGGAGACTTTAATTTGAATATTTCACCTACATTCACACGAGCAGCATCAGTTGCAAAACTACTATCACGAAAAACGGCACGTAATGGTTTCATTTCGGCAATTTGCTTAATGGCTTCTTCCGATACCTTATAATCAAAACAAGCCACTAAATCGCCATTATTTACGATATGGACATCAAATCCTGCAATCTTTTGCACTTTATGCGGCAAGGAAAGTTCCAAACCCCATTCAAGCATACAAGCGTATAACAAATCTTCAGCGGTGCGGCCGTCTTCAATATTACTTGTCATCTTTTCCAGCATTGTTTGCTTATAATCTGCCGGAGCGTAATAGACATCTTTCATATTGCTGCTATCAAGTTTCAAAACACGGAAGCCAATATCAAGGTCTTTTTTGCCGGTTTCTTCTACGATTTTCTTGCCGGCACGACGGATGCGCTCTTTACCGATTTCACATATATTTTGATATCCGGCTTTATAGGACTCGGACTTTTCATCGCAAATTTCGGGTAATTGCACCATAATAAACTTACGATGACCTCCATCTTCGGCATTTAATTGCATCACTGCGTGCGCCGTTGTTGCTGAACCCGAGAAGAAATCAAGAATAATGGAATCTTTGTTACAGCCAGCCACTATTAAGGAGTCTATAACTGCGTATAATGATTTTGGATAATCAAAAAGTTTATTACCAAATAATTCTATCAACATATTAGTCCCATATTCTGTTGATGAATATTTTTTTTCATCCCATACAGTAAGAGGCATCATTCCTTCATCTTTCATACGGGATTTAATATAAACAGCAGGTTTTTTATCTCTATCTAACCTGACTGACATTTCATTATTACTGCATAAGACTCTATCTAAACTCCATTTCCATCTTCTATTTCTTCCATTTTCATCAATTGGGTATGATATTATTTCATCTGGCAATGGGTCTTCTAGTATGGCATATTCTTTTGTTTTATCATTCCAGGTTAATTTAGGAATGCGAAAAGATGAACAATCTGACTTTATGTATATTGGGTAATACATAGATGGAGCATCTTCTTTATATCCTCCGTGCTTACGAAAGTTTACCCATTCAAATTGTCCTAAATCATCATTTTCTTTATATCTTGCAATTTGTTTATCATTACGCTGTAATCTTCCTAATTTCACATTAGGATTAGAACCATAGAATAATGCATATTCGTGAGAAATAGATACTCCAGAAAGTGTTGAGCGTCCCGATGGATTATTTTTAATTATGATTGTAGCCAAGTGATTTTCTTCTCCAAACACTTCATTCATTATTGATGTTATGTTTTCAATTTCATTATCATCAATAGTTACAATTATCATACCAATATCGCTTAATAAAGATTTTGCTAATCGTAATCTTGAATAAATCATTGAACACCAATCTGAATGGAATCGTCCATTTGATTTGCTATTTAGAATCAATCTATTTCCATCAGAATCTATATCTCCACTCTCATCCTCATATTCCTCCTCTGTTTTATAAAAATCGTTCTTATATATTAAATTCTTTCCCGTATTATACGGTGGGTCAATATAAATAATATCAACCCTTTTCAGGTAACTCTCTTGCAAACACTTTAATACTTGCAAGTTATCACCTTCAATATAAAGGTTCTGTGTATTTTCCCAATCCACAGATTCTTCACGACACGGACGCAAAGTCTTACGAATTGGCTTGTAGGCTTCAACCATTGCCTGTTTTTTACCCACCCACGTAAAATCATAACATTCATCACCTTCAATTACTTTGGTAGAAAGGAGTTGTTCTAACTTTTTGGCATCAACAGCAGATACAATTTCACCTTTTTCATCTTTGCTTTCGGTGATAACTTCCGGAAACATTTCTTTTAATTTCGCTAAATTCTCCAGCGTTTTATTCTCCGTTTCCATTTTCATTTTATCCATTGTTAGTTCCTTTCAATGATTGTAATTGTGCTTTCAAATCCTTAATTTGCGCACGGATTTCGCATTGGCGGTTGAATTGTTTTTCGGTCACCATTTTCTTGGTTAATTTCTCAATTTGATTTTCTATCTTTTGAATCTCTACTGTTTTGCTGACTTTGTCTTTAATGTCTTGCTCACTGGCGGTATCAATCAGATTATCAGAAAGTTGGCTCAAAAAGTTCTCGTATATGCTGTCTAACTTATTGCCACGCAAGGTTATGTAAGGTTCTTTTTCCCATTCGCTGTTAAAATAGCGGACGATGCTTGCTTTGTTCGTGCCGTTTGCCGTTTTTTCCTTGTATCCAAGCCATAATTGAAATTTTCCCATATATTCCAAAACAAACAAGATGTAATAAGGAATTGCTTTGTCTATGGCTTCCAAAACCTTTTGATTAAATTTACCGGTCTTTAATTTGATATGAAATACTTCCAATTCCTTTATATTATCGCTGCCGGATATGTTCAAAGTGCTCGGAGCCAATTTGTTTGCCCAAACAATCTTTTCAATGTCATTTACAAAGCATTCTTTTAAGGTCTGACTGATGTTCGCTTTTTCATAAAACTTATTCTTAGCGACCATTTTACCAACTTCGGTTTCTTTAGGCAGATTAAGCATTGTTTCCGCCCTCCACAACAAGGAAACAAATCAGTTCAAAATCATTCAAACCGCCAATTTCATTTTCCAAAGCAGATGTGCCACCATCCGAAAACAGACTATCAACATCGCTTTCTTCCTTAACTGCAATAATAGAATTGATGGCTTGGCTCAAAAGTGCCGAATATTGCTTCATATCACGGCCGTCTTTGGTCTTTTTATTGAAATACGCGCAAAGTTCTTTATCCGGCAAGGATTTACCTTTGCACGCTAAACGTAGTTTATCCAACAATTCTTTCGGTTGCAGATGATGGCAGACAATCTCGCCATCTTCTTTTATATACACCATATAGAACGGATGCAGCCGATTGGTATTGTTAATGTTGGTGTCTTTATTGACGTTCTTTAAGATATAAATAACACCGGCCGGCATATCGGCATTGGCTTTTACAACGGCATTCATACCGGTCGGGTTCTTTTCTACATCCGGATTTTCTTTGATATATTCCAACAAATCTAATCGAAACTCATTTAAGCCCAAATCCATAATGGATATACCGGAGCCCATTTCTTCCATATCAACAACTTCAGTTTGCAGTTTTTCCAGTTGTTGCTTACGATAGGTTAAATCAGGGTCATCTTCCGGATTGATAATGTTATCGTTGCCGCCTGCTGTCAAATTTACGGCTTTCATACGACCTTCAACACGGGCTTTAAGGCGAATATATTCATCTAATTCTACCGGAGCCCAGAAGTTTACTAATTGAATAACCTTGTTGCGGCTGCCAATACGGTCAATACGTCCGAAACGCTGAATAATTCGCACCGGATTCCAGTGAATATCATAGTTTATCAAATAATCGCAATCTTGCAGGTTTTGACCTTCAGAGATACAATCGGTTGCAATTAAAACATCAATGTTTGCCGAATTATCCGGTAATAATAGATGTTTTTCTTTGGATATCGGCGAAAAACAAGTAAGCACGGTATTCATATCTTGCGGAAGTTTAGCAATTGTGCTTTTACCTTCTACCGAACCGCTGATAACCGCAGTATCCAACCCAAATGTTTGTTTGATATACTTTGAAACGTTTTCATACAAATAGTCTGCCGTATCCGCAAAGGCCGTAAAAATAAGAACTTTTTTATTGTTGCCGTTTATCGGATTTGTTATTTTCTTCTTTAATTGCGCCAAAAGTGTTTGCAGTTTATAATCATCTTCAACACCGATACTGCTTGTTTCGGCATACAAATGCTTCAAAATGTAGGCATCAGCACGTAAATCATTTCGCCACGATTTATAATCCATATCCTTGAGTGAAATATTAACCTTGCTGCCGATAACAACATCCACATCCTCATCAATATCTGCAAATTCGCTGAAATCGTTCACAAATTCGGTATTTACCTTTTGTTTTTCAAAGGTGTCAATATGTTCAATGGTCTTTTCTATGCGACAAAGGATGCGTGAAAGCGTTTGATTAAATGAATATACAGAACTTTCCATACGCTTCATCAGGTTAATACTCATCAAGCGACGAACACCTTTTTCACGGTCTGCTTGTTTAAAGAACACACCTTCGCTTACATCTCGGCCGTATTTTTCTTCATAAGCATCACGTTTGCTTTCATAAATGTAGTTAGATGGTGTATAAACACATAACGATAACTGCAGCAAGTCTTCAAAAATCTCGCCATAAGTTATTGTTCCTTTTTTGAGACTCAAAACCGGCCGCAGGTTAATCGGCTTCAATCTGTCTGGGAACTTACCGATATCGCTGGTATTATAATATTTTTCTATATGTTTACGAGAACGAGCGATTGTTACGCTATCAAGCAAATCAAAAAAGTCAAAACTCAACATATCAAGCAATCTTCCGGTCGTGCGTTCTTCAGATGGTAATTGATTCCACTGATTATATGTTTTTTGCGCATCTCGGAATATTTGCTCAACATTCTTGCCATCACCCAATTTGTCATTGAATTGTTTGGAATTTCCTTCATAAGCAAGGGCTAATTGGTTTTTCAAATCTATGAATTGATTGTTTACCGGAGTTGCCGAAAGCATTAAAACCTTTGTTTTTACACCTTTCCGGATAACATTTTTAAGCAATACATTGTAACGGTTATCTTTTTGTTCTCCTGAATTGTCCAAATATGTTTGGCCTCCGTTCCGGAAGTTATGACTTTCATCAATAACCACTAAATCATAGTTTCCCCAGTTGAGTTTACTTAAATCCAAACCATTTGAAACACCTTTGACACGAGATAAATCCGTGTGATATAAAACATCATAACGTAAACGGTCAGTTGCTATCGGGTTATTAACGTAGTTTTCTTTATAAGTCGTCCAGTTATCACTTAACTTCTTTGGGCATAGCACCAAAACATTTTTATTGCGATTTTCATAGTATTTAATAACGGATAATGCCGTAAATGTTTTACCTAAACCGACGCTATCCGCTAAAATGCAACCGTTGTATTTCTCCAACTTGTTAATAATGGCAAGGCAAGCATCCTTTTGGAAATTGTATAGTTTATTCCAAACAGCACTTTCCTTAAAGCCAGTTGCTGTATTCGGCAAAACATCTTCATTGATGTCGTCCAAAAATTCGTTGAAAATGTTATACAGCGTAAAAAAGTATATAAATTCCGGAGAGTTTTCATTATAAAGAGCCGTAATATTTTCAACAATTTCTTCTGTAATATCCTGTAATTGTTCTTTGTCAGTCCATAATTCATTAAAACGTTGCAGATACATTTTACTCATCTGGGCTTCAAACTTGTTGATGATGCAAAAACAATTATTTCCTTTTTCACATCCTAAATCCACCGTTGTAAAACCATTGATAGGAAAATAAGCGCAACTTGTATTATCTTTATTCTCAATATCTATAAGCCCAGGAATATTATGTCCGGTTTTGTTTGATTTGAAACGAGCCTTTTTCTTAATCCATTCGGCACATTCTTTGGCTATGGCTTTCTGTGTCAATCCATTACGCAGTTTTACCTCAAATTCCGTTCCGTATATACTTTTCTCACGTGCCAAGCGTGGAATATAAAATTCTCTTTTTTCTTTAGGTGTTTTATCGGTAACAAATGTCGGAGAAGTGAAGATAAAGCGCAGTTCTTCAATATTTTCAAGTTCTTTCTTTAGTTCGGCAAAGGCATAGATAGAGAAATACGCCGCAGCAATAGATACTGAGGAGTTTTGTTTTATCTCTGCCTTCAAATCGTCTCTTAATATTGACGATACGTTATCAAAAGTCTTAAAGTCTAACATTCTCCATAAATGTCCGTTTGTGGAGAGGTGTTTTTTAAGAGTTATTTATGGGCGGTGGCGGAAGCCCTTTATCCTCCGTGTTTCCTTGCGTTTACAGATTTTCGTTGACTCCTGTTTCTTTTGTTAATATTCTGTTTTTAGATATTTAAAATAAACGGACATCTATTTTATATAGTCTTTTGATAAATACTTATGTAATATCAAAGGATTATTAAAATGATTTATTC
>CAKSKO010000026.1 GCA_934465125.1 uncultured Eubacteriales bacterium | reverse complement strand
AAATTGGCAGCAGAAGCGAAAATTGATGTAAACAAATTTATTAAAAAGGGTGAAGCCCGTCGGATGGACCGGTATACACAATTAGCGGTCATTGCTGCAAAAGAAGCAATCAAAGACAGTAATATCACAGAGAGTAAGGGAGACTCCTTTAGAAGAGGAGTCATCATGTCTTCTGGGATTGGTGGAATGGCGACGATTGAAAAAGAGCATATCAAAGGGCTCGAAAAAGGTTTTGATAGAGTTTCTCCGTTTTTTATCCCTATGACGATTGCCAACATGGCGGCTGGATACATTGCAATCGATGCAGGATTTCATGGGTACTGCGGATCCACAGTAACAGCCTGTGCGGGAGGAAGTTATGCAATCGGTGATGCATTTCGGCAGATCCGGCATGGATATGTTGACGCGATGCTCTGCGGTGGAAGTGAATCATGTGTTACACCGCTTGCAATTGGAGGCTTCACTTCGATGAAAGCGTTGACGGAAACAGATAATGTGGATCGGTCATCAATCCCGTTTGATAAAGAGCGGTCGGGCTTTGTGCTTGGAGAAGGCGCTGGATGCCTACTTTTAGAGGAGCTAAATCATGCAAAGGCAAGGGGCGCTAAGATTTACGGGGAGGTATTGGGATTTGGAGCTACTTGCGACGCGTATCATATTACAGCGCCAGACCCGGAGGGACTAGGTGGATCTCTTTGTATGAAATTAGCGATTGAGGATGCAGGACTTTCCCCGTCTGATATTGGATATATCAATGCACACGGAACGTCGACGCCGATCAATGACCGCTGCGAGACAGCGGCGATCCACAAAGTTTTCGGAGAATATGCAAAAAAAATCCCAGTCAGCTCAACAAAGTCGATGACAGGGCATCTTTTAGGCGCAGCTGGCGCTGTTGAAGGAATTATCTCAGTGCTTGCTTTAAGAGACGGATTCCTGCCGGCGACGATTCACTATCAGGTTCCAGACGAGGAATGTGATCTTGATATTATCCCGAACATTGGAAGAAAAACAGACGCACGATTTGCGATTTCTAACTCATTAGGATTTGGGGGACACAATGCGTCGGTCGTCTTCGGCCGATACAGCGATTAAGCAGGAGGAGAACTAACATGGAATTAGATTCCAATCAGATTCAGCAGATTATTCCGCACAGATACCCGTTTTTACTTGTCGATAGGATTTTAGCAGTAAATCCGGGAAAATCAGCCAAAGGGATCAAATGTGTATCGGCAAATGAGATGTTTTTCTGTGGCCATTTTCCGGAAAAACATGTGATGCCAGGCGTTTTGATAATCGAAGCGCTCGCACAGGTTGGCGCGGTGGCAATTCTTTGCCAAGAAGAAAACAAAGGAAAGATTGCTTTTTTTGGTGGGATTAAGAATGCACGCTTTAAGCGCCAGGTAAATCCAGGGGATGTATTGGAGCTTTCGTGTGAAATTATCAAGCAGAAAGGACCAATCGGGATTGGAAAAGCTATTGCGAAAGTTGGAGATGAGGTTGCAGCGACTGCCGAGCTTACTTTTGCAATAGAGAAGTAATAGGAGAACATACAATGCTTGAAGATGCGTTTAGCAAGGTGTATACAAAGTTTAAGCTGAGTTTTTATAAAAAGATCTTTAACCGGTTTGAGCAACGAGAAGCAACGCTTACCGCCGTCGAAACTTTCTGTGTGGAAGCGATTTATGCGCTCTCGAGGCCGACAATTAATGAATTTGCCCAATTTGTTCGGATTTCGCCGGCAAACGCCACATATAAAATCAACAGCCTTGTAAAAAAAGGGTATGTAGTAAAAATCCGCTCCCAGCATGATAAAAGGGAGTATTATCTGGATACAACAGAAAAGTTTATGAATTATTATGCACTTACCTCCGATTACGTCAAGGTGGTTATCGGGAGAATGAAGGAGCGGTTTTCAGAAAAAGATATTAAAAAATTTGAGAGTATGCTTGAAGTGATTTGTTCGGAGCTTATGCCCGAAGTTACCCTAAAAAGGGAAAATACATGATGTTTGCTTGATAACAAGAGTATACATGGCATTATTGAGAACACGAAGTTTTAGAAAGACAGCGTGTTCTTTTGTTTTGCAATCGTTTTCATAATAGAATTTGATTTTACTATAGCTAGGGTTCTGTAATTTTTTTGTGTGTAGACTTAATATTTATGTGTATAAGACACGAAAAATTAAAATACAAATAATATAGATTATCAATAGTTTAAACTGATAGGAGAGATAGTCTATGGAGAAAAGTGAGTTTGAGGCTCTTGTGGCTAAGTATCAGAAAGAATTAATGGATATGGCAAATAAAAACACCGATGTTGTGGCAGTACAAGCAAATGTGAGTACGGACGAAGACGAGGGAAAAAGTGTATATGAAGAAAGTCCGGAACCAAAAACGTATGAGCAGTTTCTACAACAGAATCCTAAAACAGGGGGCTTGAAGATTCAGGCATTTACCGGAGATCAGGCGATTCCTGTATCTGATGTAAATATTGTCGTAAGCAAAAAGTTTGGCGATAATGAAAAAGTGTTTTGTAATGCGAAAACCGATCAGGATGGAATCGTAGATGGGATAACATTGCCCGCTCCAGATAAAAATATTTCGCTTAACCCATCAGAAGAGCCGCCTTATGCGGATTATGACATCAAAGCAGATCACCCTAGTTTTCAAGATCAGAGTTATCCCGGAATCCCAATTTTCGATGGTGTGAAATCCATTCAACCTGTAAAACTAATTCCCAAAGTACTATAGAATAGAAGGGGACGATCAAATGGCAGAACCAATTATACCGGAATATATCACAGTACATCTCGGTGAACCAGATCAGCCCGCCAGAGATATCAGGGTTCCATTTGTAGAATATATTAAAAATGTTGCATCGAGTGAAATTTATCCTACTTGGCCAGAAAGTGCATTGCGGGCAAATATTTTGGCGCAAATATCCTTTGCGCTCAATCGCGTTTATACAGAGTGGTACCGAAGTCAAGGATATGATTTTGATATCACCAATTCAACAAGGTATGACCAAAAGTTTATTGAGAACCGAGAACTCTATGATCCGATTGTAAAGATTGTCGACGATATTTTTAACAATTATGTTGTAAAACAGGACAGTATTGCACCGTACTTTACACAATATTGTGATGGGAAAAGAGTAACCTGCGAGGGATTGTCGCAGTGGGGAACAGTTGATTTAGCGGAGCAAGGCCTTGTTCCGTATGAGATATTACAAAACTACTATGGGGATGATATTAATATTGTTTTTGATGCACCAGTAGCGGAAAATATTCCGTCTTATCCCGGGGTTCCGCTGAAGGTGGGTAGCGCCGGAGAGGATGTTAGGACGATTCAGCGACAACTCAATAGAATCGGAGATAATTATTCATCGATTCCTAAGATCCCAGTTACAAATGGTGTTTTTACGGTGCAGACAGAAAATGCTGTTAAAAAATTTCAGAAGATTTTCAATATAACGGTTGACGGTATTGTGGGGAAGAGTACATGGTATAAAATAAAATTTATTTATAACAGTGTAAAAAATTTAGCAGAACTTTCTTCGGAAGGAATTACATTAGAAGAAGCAAAACCGATTTATTCAGAAGTTTTAAAACAAGGTGATACAGGCGATAATGTTCGTCTGATCCAATATTATCTTGCGGTGATTTCCTATTTTGATAATCAAATACCGGCGGCTGAGGTCGACGGAGAATTCGGGCCCATGACAAAAAGCGCAGTTACCGTATTCCAGCAAAGATTTGGAATCGAACCTACCGGAGAAGTTAACAGGGATACCTGGAACCAGTTACAAAAAACATATACAGAGGTTTCTGAGTTCTTAAAAAAAGAATACGTAACCGCAGGCGATGAAATTTATCCAGGAAGAATTTTAAGTATAGGAATGACCGGTGATGACGTTTCTTCTTTACAAAAACTAATACAAAAGATATCTGAGAAAAACTCGTCTGTACCAACAGTAGAGGTGACAGGGACGTTTGATGACCAGACAGAACAGGCAGTCAGAACGATCCAATCGATGAATAGTTTGCCTGTCAATGGAAGAGTCGGTTTGGTGACGTGGAATAGAATCTTGATGCTCTCTAGAAACTAAGGACCTTGAAATATTGAGTTGATCAATAGGATAATGGTGTAGCTAGAAAAAAGTCCAAATTTATATTTGGGCTTTTTCTATTGGAGAAAAAGTTCTTTTAAAGGAGTTTTAAAAATAGACTCGATGTGCTACGATACAAAAGGAGGTGATAGTGTGGTTTCGTGGAATCCTTGGCATGGATGCCATAAGATCAGCGTAGGTTGTTTTCATTGCTATATGTACCGGCAGGATGCACAATATAAAAAAGACAGTTCTTTTGTATTGAAAACAAAGAGCTTTGATTTGCCCCTTAAAAGAAACAGAAAACGCGAATACAAAATTTCCGGTGGAGAAATAATCTATACTTGTTTTACGTCGGATTTTTTTATAGAAGAAGCGGATGAATGGAGAAAAGAGGCGTGGAAGATGATCCGAAAGAGAGGTGACCTTCAGTTTTTGATGATTACAAAACGGATCGACCGATTTTATGTAAGTTTGCCTGAGGATTGGGGGGATGGATATAAAAATGTGACGATTTGCTGTACTGTCGAAAATCAAGACAGAGCTGACTACCGTCTTCCGATTTATTTGCAGCTTCCGATTCAACATAAGTGCATCGTATGTGAACCGATTCTAGAAGAAATTAATCTTATGCCGTATCTCAATTCGTCTATTCAGGAGGTAATCGTTGGAGGAGAATCCGGGCAAAACGCAAGGATTTGTGAGTATCAATGGGTGCTTTCTATCCGAGACCAATGCATTTCTCAAAAGGTATCGTTTCATTTTAAGCAAACAGGAGCTTATTTTAAGAAGGATGGGCGCATTTATCATATCCCTAGAAAATACCAACATTCCCAAGCGAAAAAAGCTGGTATTGATTCGATAGAAACGAACATAATAAAAAGATAGCGTCATTGAACAGCAAAGTTCTGTGAAGAAAAGCGAAGAGTCACTTTTTATGAGGAGATGATCGTATTACAGAAAATAAGAAAGCCAACCATCTGCTCTCGGAAAAATTTCCGTATTTGCTTCAACACGCCTATAATCCTGTTGATTGGTATGCTTGGAAAGCGGAAGCGTTTGAGAGAGCAAAGTCAGAAGAGAAACCGATTTTTTAAGCATCGGATATTCTACCTGCCACTGGTGCCATGTGATGGAGCGGGAATCATTTGAAGACGTACAGGTTGCAAAAATTTTGAATGAAGATTTCATTTCTATTAAGGTGGATAGAGAAGAGCGCCCCGATATCGACGCAATTTATATGAGTGTTTGTCAAGCATTTACCGGTCAGGGTGGATAGCCGCTGACAATTTTGATGACGCCGGACCAAAAGCCCTTTTTCGCAGGAACGTATTTCCCAAAAGAGGATCGTTACGGCGGTGCAGGGCTTCTTTCTTTGCTTGGAGCAGTTAAAAGGGAGTGGAAGCAAAACAGAAAAAGGCTTATCGACTCTGCAGATGAAATTGTATTGCTTGTCTCCAAAGAGAATCGGGAGGAATACAGAAATACACCTAAAAGTATCATTGAAAACGCGGTAAGGCACTTGCAAAAAGGGTTTGATTCTCAGTATGGAGGATGGAATCGAGTGCCTAAATTTCCAACCCCACATAATTTACTTTTTCTTTTGAGACAAGCAAAACAAAAAAATGACAAACGGCTGCTCTCAATGGTGGAAACTACGCTGGACAGGATGTATCAGGGCGGAATTTTCGATCATGTTGGGTTCGGGTTTTGTAGGTATGCTACAGACAGAAAATGGCTTGTTCCGCATTTTGAAAAAATGCTTTATGACAATGCATTACTTTTGCTTGCTTATTTGAAAGCATATCAACTAACAAAAAGGCCACTGTATCGGGAAGTTTCTGAGAAGATTATCATTTTCTTTCTCTATTATTGGCAAACCTCAGGAAGGGTTCCGAAGGTATATCCCATTTCTTCCCATTTGGTTAGCAATTCATCTAAGATATCACAGTTTGTTTTAGAGGTGCTATGTAAAAGGACGATCGCACCGGGATGGATTCTTCCAAGCAGCTTATCGAACGCTTCTTCTTTACTTGGTTGCTTGTCAACATACCAGTCGACATACGCTAAACTCCAAAATACAGTGCGGTACCCGAGTTCATTTGCCTGTTTTAAATTTTCCTCACTGTATTTTCCTTGCGGAGGGCGGTAAAACTTCTGCATTTCCTGGCCAGTTGCCTCTTTGTAAAGTTGTTCTAAAGAGAGGATTTCCTTTTTAAATGCATCCATCTCTGCAATTTTTGACATATCGGGATGGGTAAGAGTATGATTGCCGACAATGTGACCTTCATCGATCATACGGCGGACAAGCTCGGGGCTTGTTTGGATGTAGTTCCCAACAACGAAAAATGTTGCTTTGACGTTATGTTTTTTTAAAGCGTCGAGGATTCCCGGGGTATAGCCATTTTCGTATCCCTCATCAAAAGTAATATAAATCTTTTTGTCGTCTGGGGAGCCTACATAGTAGGCGTTGTACTGTTTTAAAAACTCGGGTGTTGCGTTTCCGGTTGGGGTCTTGCCCTTTTCTCGAAAGCCTAGCCCCCAATTTGTGTTTGCTGTGGAGGAAACTGCCACCGTTTTGGGGCAAAGACTAGAATATAGAATACACCCTCCAACTAAGAGAAGACAGAGAATCCCAGCTAAAATCAGTTGGTTTTTTCTTAAAATGATGACCATCTTTTCACCGCCTTGTTTATTCTTATCATCTTATTATATTTTTTGTTTTTTTTAATTATGTTATGATTCCTAAATAAAAAAATAAAGGCGCAGTCGGTAAAAATTCTGACTGCGCCTTTTCCTGTAAATATCTTTTAAAAGAAACCTGCTATCTAGAATTATTTTTGTAGTTCACAATTTCGGTAATGATACGAAACAAAGCCTTTTGGTCTTTTTTCTCAAATTTTCGGATCAACTCATAGCATTGCAGAGGGATATCGTTTTCTATTGATCCAGGAATGATTTTTTCAAACAAGATATCAAATGAAATATGCAGCGCTCGAGCAACCTTTTCGATGCTCTCGAGCGTTGCATTTTTTTCTGCACGCTCCAGCTGCCCAATATAGGTAGGATGAACTCCCGCCTTCTCTGCCAATTGTTCCTGACTCAGCCCGGCCTGAAGACGATAGCTTCGAATTCGACTTCCTATGATTTTCGCAGTATCGGTCATATCATTCACCTCGTTTTTATCGTACAAGCTTTGCAGCAGAAAGATGAACAGACTATTAATAGTATTATATAGATGATATATACTATTATCATTGACAGGATGTTTTTATTTATGAGGGATTCAATCTAAAGTAAAAAGAGGTGAAAATATGGAGCGTTGTTGTTTTAAAAAAGAGTTCGGGAAAAAGCTTAGAAGACTCAGAGAGGAAAAAGGATTGACTCAATGTCAGGTAGCGGAGTTTTTAAAGATAGAGCGTTCTACCTATTCCTGTTATGAGAGAGGCAAAACACTTCCGAGTATTTTTTATATAAAATTGATTTGCCAGCTATATGAGATTTCTGCTGATGCTTTCTTCTAAAGAAACAAAAGGAACCTGCCCATTTTCGGCAGGTTCCTTTTTAAAATAGCATTAGGGGGCTTCAAAACTTTCGACAACACATCTTTCTGGAGCAGGGCCGATGAAAGTAAATGGATAACAGGTGACGAGGGTCAACTTCTTTTTATCACTGTCAGAAAAAATTGTCGGGTCATCGGGAGAGGTGATACGAATAGACGTTACACGATAGAGAATTTTATCGGTTGTCGTCTCAAGTTCCAGAGAGTCTCCTATTTTCAGTTTTGGGATTGCTCGAAATGCTGAATCGCGGTGACCGAATAATACACAGTTTCCTTCTTGGCAAGGGTATGCGCTCCCGGAGGCTTTGGCTGCTCCGAAGCGGAGGGTTTCTTTTGTAATCCCTTCAAAGACGGCTATTTGATAGGAAGAGGAAGTATGAAACGTCAAAAGTGCGATTGCGCCAGGAGTATTCAAATTGTAGTTACTGTCATTTAAACCCGAGGAGTAAATAGGATCTCTCTGTTTTTGGGAGTTGATGTTTGTTTCGGCTATAGTTGCGGCGTTTTTGATATCGGAATCTACCTTCATTAGTTCGAGAAAACCGGCTGCAGTCAAAGCAAGAGAGATAATTAGTAGAAAAACAAATGAGAAAGCAATGACTTTTTGTCTCATTCTCTTATTCTGATTGGCTTAGATGTTTTCTGTAAACAAAGTAACCGACGCCGGCACATGCGAAAAGAGAGAGCCCAACGGTCAGTAAGATACCATAATTACCTGCTGTTGGGTAGCTTCGACTGTTAAAGAATGTAAGTTCCACTGTTTGACCCTCTTCTAACTTAATTGTTTGAGGCTCTGAATCGAGCAAATATCCGGTCGGAGGTCGGTTCTCTTTGACGTAGTATGTGCCAGGCAATAAATCCGGAACAGTGGCAGGTTGGTCTTCTAAAGTAGTAATTTCAGCGATTTGGTTTTCAAATTTTTCGTCGGTATAAATTCCGATGACGGCTCCAGACAGCTGAATTTTACTCGTCGCGTCCCGTTTGATCAAGTTGAGAGAACCAGGGGTTGCCCTTTCATTGACAACTCGCAGAGTAACGCTGTTTCCGGCAACCACTTCAACAGGAATAGGGGTACTATTGATCCTGTACATTATCGGGGCGAAGGTTTCAACCAGTGTATAGTCGCCTGGCTTTAAGGAATCAATCAACAAATATCCGTCTTCATTTGTTACAAGGTTGTCGAAGAGCAATGTCTCCGGGGAAGGTGTTGTTCCCTGATAGAGTGAGAATACAACGCCTTGAATTGGAGTGTCTGATTGATCGACTTTTGTGATTTCAATTTTTCCTAAAGGCGTATTTTTGAGATCAAGTGTAGTGATACCAGATCCAACAGAAACAGGAATAGTCTCTTCATAGGCGACATATCCTTTTGGAGCTGTTTTTTCTCTGAGATACCAAGTCCCAGCGCTTAAACCGGTAACTGTAGCAGCACCTGTTTGATCAGAGGTGAATACATAATCGATTGTAGAAAAATCAGACGATTTTGAGAGTTCGAAAACAGCATCAGGTAGCGGATCTAAAGTGATAGAATCGATCTTGTTGACGGTAATACCTCCGCTTGTGGATGGAGTGCAAATGCATTGTGCAGATGCACAAACATTTGTTTTTCCGATATGAGCGCCAACGAGACTTTGAGATGCATTTTGTCCTCCTTGTGGCTCGTAGAAGTATCCGTCGAACTTAACAGTTTGCACGCCGGAAACTTCAATGCTGAATTCAGCGCCTTCTGGTAAATTTGTGACAGAGAGTTGATGATACCCATTGGCGTCAATTCCTTCGTCAATACAAGTGGCTCCAAGAGAAGAAAGGGCCTTGTCAAAGCAGTAGGAAAGCATAATAGGGGTTCCGTCGTCGTTAATGCTGTCGGCCTTAAAGGAGAACTTTGCCTGATATTTGTTTCCGTTTTGAATAACAGATTGATTGATTTCAATTTGAGCGATGGGGGTCTCAGACTGCGGGGCACTAGGGAGAGAAATCAACCAATTATATAGAGTTTTCACGTTTGGCCGGTCGATGCTATGAAAGTTTTTTCCATTTGCATAATGCCACACGGCGAGCTGGGATGCGGTAATTGCTTCTTTTTCACTAAGGTTAGACAATCCTGTACGAGATCTGGATTCAGCTAGTGAGATAAACGGATAGGTATTTCGAATAATCGCTCTAATTTTATCGCCGTTTTCTTTTGTGTAATAATTTGCATCAGAAATATTGGTGCGTGTATATTTGCTATTTTTGACGATATAGGTATCTTTATCCGCACAGTAAGTAAGAGAAATATTCTGGTCGTTGTCTTTTAGCTGGAAT
>CAKSKO010000025.1 GCA_934465125.1 uncultured Eubacteriales bacterium | reverse complement strand
AGGCTAGGATCTTCGATATCAAATACAATCGGATATGTATACTGATTTCCTTTGATGATCTCCAAGCAAAACTCTGCTTCTCTCACCGCATCTTCTGGAGAATCAGCATAACTGTAGTGATAAACTCCAATGTCCATTCCAACCGCTTTTGCACCTTTTACATTATTGTAAAATTGCTTATCGACCTGATTTGGCTCATTTCTGCCATATCCGGAACGGATCATTGCAAATTGCACCCCGCTATTTTTAACAGCTTTCCAATCGATTGTCCCTTGCCAAGAGGATACATCAACTCCTTCTACTCTAAGGGGCTGTTTCGCTGTCATTTCGGTAATTGATGTAATAACTTTCCCCGTTTGGTCTTTCATATCTAAATAGATCTTAAAATTCCCTGTATATTTGGGGGTCCAATTGGCAGTATCCTGTGTTGAAAAATCGCGGATCACTCCCCAATCCGACCAATTATTGGTCATCCAAACAAACTTATACTGCAAGCCTTCCCGTGGTCCGTTGACCATCGCCATTAGTTCGACGCTGTTGCCAATTACAACAGTAGATCCAACCGAAGACGATACGCCAACATTTTCCCAAATTCCAAACGGCATCGTTTTTGTAACCTGTTGACTATTGTTATCCTTAACATCAATATAAATCGTATAATCTCCGCCTTCCAACGGGGTAAATACTGCAGTGTTGGACGCTCCAAAATCTCTAAACACACCCCACTCGTTCCAGTTATTCTTCATCCATACAAATTTATATTGCAGCCCGCTAACAGTCCCTGCAACATTTGCGGTAAATTGAATAGAAGTATTCTGCACCTGCGGAGATCTTAGATTCGTACTGATTCCGTTATAGCTCCAGCTCGCCGGTGAAATCTGGTACGAAAGAGTTTTTGTCACTATATTGTTGTCTTGATCTTTTACGTCGACATAAATCATATAATTTCCAGCTCTATCTGGCATCCAATTACAAACGGAACTTGATGAGAAATCTCTAATTACTCCCCACTGTCCCCAATTGTCGGTCATCCAAACAAATTTATATTGAAGTTCGCCCGTCGTCCCGCTGACATTTGCCTTTAACTGAATCTGCGTGTGATCAGGCTGCGGCGCTTGCAGATTGGCGCTTACCGACTGATAGTTCCAAAGCGCTGATACAATCTTATAATCAATCGTCTTCGTAATTATCTTTCCATTATTATCGCGGACATCTACATAAAGCTTGTAATTTCCCGCTTTCGACGGTGTCCAATTATATGTATTGCTCAATGCAAAATCTCGGATAACACCCCATTCCTGCCAGTTGTTTGTCATCCAAACAAACTTATACTGCAACCCGCTCGTCACTCCTGTTGTATTCGCTTTTATCTGGAGCGTTGTATTTTTTTCTTGCGGTGACTGCTTATTCACGCTGATGGAATCATAATTAAACTGTGCTGCTGTAATCTGATAAGGCAATGTTTTTGTTTCAATCGCACCGGATTGATCCTTCAGATCAACATAAATCGTATAGTCCCCAGCTTCCTGTGGCGTCCAGCTATACGACGCACTCGATGAAAAATCCTGAAGAACTCCCCACTCCTGCCAATTATTTGTCATCCAAACAAACTTATACTGCAATCCGCTGGTCACTCCACTGACATTTGCTTTCAACAGAATCTGTGTATGGTCCTGTTGAGGCGACTGTTTGTCTGCACTGACTGACTGATAAACATAAGAAGCATATCCAGCTGGTTCCAAAACTGCTTTCGTGTCTCTGTTATCGCTCTCCGATATAATTTGTTCACCCTGCAGGGCCAGATCGGGCTGATTTTGAAATTCTTGCCTCTGAACTTCTATTTCTTTATTTTGTTGCGAATCGATAGATACATCTGCTAATACCGTATCTATTTTCTCCTGAATTTGTTCTTGCACTGTCAATTCTGCCTGTTCTGCATTTATTTTAGGTGCAGCATAAGAAAAAATACTCACCGCCATACAGACGGCCAGAGATAATGAAATAAATCTCTTCACTTCAACCCTTCTTTCCATCAAATATACTCCAATTTTATAAAATCCTACTTTATTCTGTATAATTCCGTTTAATTGTTTTTATTCTACTATTTTACATAAATAAATTCAAGTATTTTATACACTTTTTGTTGTGTAAAATATTGCATCTCACTTTTTTAACAATTCATAATACTCTCCTTATACCACTGTAAAACCATCAACAACGCATAAATTACATTTACTCGAAACAAAATGGTTAATTATAATTTAGTTCGGCAACCATAATATTGGCGGTGGTAATTATGCAAAACAACACCTTATCCAAGAAAAGCATCTTAATCTTTAGAATTCGTTACACCTTCTTAGAAGCATGCGCTTGTTTCTTATTTGGAATGATCGGAGTATTTCATCTAACCCTTTGCTTGGTTTTAATTTTTTTTTTCGTTGATCACCTATCTTTATCTCCTTCTCTTTTATGCTCCTCGAAGATACTCAAAAACACATTATAGGCTTACTTCAAATACATTTAGCCTTTCCAAAGGGGTATTTTTTCTAAAAACCAAGACGTTAAATCTTAATCGTATTCAATATATTGAAATAACAAGAAGTATCGAACAACGCTTACTTAGCGTTTGTACCATCATTTTTCATATCGCAGGGTCAAAGATTACACTTTCTCAACTCGATCTTAAAACAGGTCTGCTTATAAAAAATCAAATCTATGAAAGGATTCGTGATGAAGTTTAGTAAAGTACATCCCTACACAATCGCGGAATACCTCTCCCGCTTTGCATTGATTGTGATCCTTCCTCTTCTCCAGCAAATCATCTTTTTGCTTTTTCAACCGTATAATATATTTGACTGGCTGAGTCTATTTGGTTTCAACCTTCTTTTTACTCTCATTGTAATCTTCTGGTGTTTCCTCGAATACCGTTGCATTGGATATCATGTCGATGACCGCTCCTTGAGCGAACAAAGAGGTATCATTGTTAAACACATCCGTACGATTCCATATAAGTGCATCCATTCCCTTACAATCAAGCATACTTTATTTGCATCGTTATTTGGAGCTACAAAACTAAACCTCGATACTCCAGCGGGGAAAAAGACAAAACCCGACATTTCCTTTACTCTTTCGAAAAAAGAGCTGAATAAAGCTGTATCTACCATTTTTCCAGAAGAACATCGAAAATTGATATACCATGCCTCGCCCTTACGTATTATTTTAATGTCTGCATCGTGGTCGAATTCCGTATCCGGTCTTCTCCTAGCTGCTCCATTTATTAACAAAATCGGATCGATCTTAGGTGAAGAATTTAGCGAAAAAATTTACTCCACAGTTGATTTTAGCGCTCAGTTTATAGCAGTCGGCGTTCCTCCAATCGCAGCTGGTATCGCCTACGCTCTTGCAGCTGGTTGGATTATTGCACTGCTTGTTCAATTTTTTCGATATGCTCGATTTACTGTTTCACAATCAGGCGAAAACACAATTATAAGCCGTGGACTACTTCTTCAAAGCGAACGAATTATCAATCTAGAAAATATCAACGCAATCTCTGTAAAGCAAACACTTTTGATGCGCATCTTGGGTCTTTTCAGCGCATATATAAATATTATTGGACTGCAAAAAGAAAAAGGAGACCGCAGTATGCTAGTCGCTGCAGCCTCCTATTCAGAATTAAAAAAACTGGTTGTCGATCTAATTGAAATCTCACTAAACTTAAAAAGAGAGATCATCCCCCCCAAAAAAGCTTTGAAAAGTTTTTGCTGGCTTCCTCTCTCTCTTTTTCTGATAAATATCCTGATATTGATTATTTTTTACACGGTAAATGGAATTCGTCAGCTTTTCCTCTTTCTCTCTCTCTTTTCAGCTCCATTTTTTCTATGGTGGATGCTATTAAGGATACAAGCTTATAAAACCTCCGGGTTATCCTTATCTTCTAACAAATTAACCATCAGAGGGTATTACCACCTTAGTTTAATTGCAAGCATTATTCCGTTTGATAAAATCCAATTCCTATCAATTCACCAAAATCCATTCCAGCGTCGCTCTGGGTTATGTAACGTTCGCGTCTACATTTTCTCCGAGCGAAAGGAATATTTCACTGTAAAGCAATTACCTTACCTTCTTGTTGAAAACTTGGTGGAAAGTATGGAAAACCTCATGCAATTCCCATAAAAAAACAAGTATATTTCAATTAAATTTTAATACTATAGGAAATTTTATAACGTTTGTATTAATTTCATAACCAATTGGATCGATACTTGCGCAGTCTTTTTGACAAAAATGGGATAATCGACGTGTGAATTGTCGTCTGCATGATCAGAAATAGATCGAATCGCAATAAACTCAACTCGATTCATGAAACAAACCTGCCCAATGCTTCCAGCTTCCATCTCACAAGCAATCGCATCAAATTCCTCTTTTATGCTTTCAAATTTTTCGCTCTGATTGATAAATTGATCTCCTGTTGCAATAATCCCCTTATGAAAACGTATCCCCGGAAATTTATCCTCCAAAGCAAAGATCTTATCTATAACGCGCTCATTACATGGTATTTTAACCACATGAATTCCGGGAATCAGACCCTTTGGATCTCCTAACCCTGTCGTATCAATATCATGCTGTACGACATCAGTAGCAATTGCAAAATCACCAATTTTAATCCCCGTACCGATTCCTCCAGCAACTCCTGTATTAATAAGTAAATCCGGATTGTAGCGTGAAATCATAATCTGTGCACAAACAGCAGCGTTTACCTTTCCTGGTCCACAAACCGCAGTAACACATTTTTTCTTTCCTAGTAACCCGGATATAAATAATATCCCACCTATTCTCTCTTCAGCCGCTTCCCTCATTCGTTCTTTTAAATCCTCTACCTCAATATCCATTGCACCGATAATTCCGATCATCCTGCATCTTCCCCTCTTATTTATTTTATCACTTTATGAAATCCTAAAAGTTCCCCTTTGTTTTCCACTTTATTCCCAACAAAAGCGGTTACATATTCCCTGCCACTTACAATCCCCGCAAATAGTACCTAACTTTTTAGGTAAAAGAATGGTCAGCATTAACGCGGAGTAATATTCATTCCATTTGACCACATTTCCTTCTTCAAATCCCGATATCTCTAAACACATTTTATCATACTTTACTACCTTCTCCTGATAATCACATCCTGTTTGCCAGTTATGCGGACAAGCCGCGCAAACAGCATCCAAATCATTAGATAGAAAAATCAACGTATCTTTTTGCTTTTCCAATCTTTCGGCGATAGCCTTCATATTTCGAGTAAATCTATCACTATATCCCTTTCCGATAAAATGACAAATACAAAGCCCATGATGCGGGCGCAAACAAATCATGCTATCCGCTTTCCCCCCAGTCGTATCGTAAGAAAAAAAGCAACTGCAATCTTAATGCCATCTCCTAAAAGAAATGGTGCCACACATAAAAGCAATGCATTGAGAATCGTTGTTTTCATCACAAGAATGAACCAGATTGTTCCAACAAAATAACAAACAAGTATCCCCGCTATCATCGCTACCAGCAGTAAAAGCTGTTTTTGGGACGCTTTGTTAACTAGGGCTCCCGTCACTAGAGCACAAAATAAATAACCAAACAAATATCCACCAGTTGGTCCAATTAAGATTCCGAGGCCTCCTGTAAACCCAGAAAACACCGGCAACCCTACCGCACCAATTAAAATATAGATAAGTTGGCTCATCATTCCACCAATCGGTCCTAAAAGACCCCCGGACAGCAAAACAGATAACGTTGCCAGATTAACCGGTACCGGTGTGAAAGGAAGCGGAATTGCTATCTGCGATAATATCGCTGTGAGCGCAGCGAACAATGCATATAAAACAAGTTTTTCTGTCTTTGTGTTCAATAATAATCTTCTCTCCTCTCTTGCTAAGATAGCTCCTTTTTATTGTTTATCTATTAATTTTCAATGAAAACAAACTAAAATTCGACCTAGTAATTGCTATTTAAACAACTATGTTATACAATATAAACGAGATCAGTTTGAAATCTATTGTGAATTTTCACCAAGCCTTGTACTGCTTCACAAAAGCCTTGGAATAAACATTTATTTTTTAGATAAAATGAATTCACAATACCACATCTGCAGCGCGTATGTCAAAAAGGCAGCTCGCAGAAATTTTTTCTCTTTCTTCCCGGATCTGTGGTCGGCACATCACGCCCAAATTTCGATGCCGGAAAGCAAACTTATTTTACGCACCCAAAAATGTGCGCGATAAAACAGAACCAGCCGCGCCTACGTTACAGTCCCTCTTTACCGATATTATACTATGCAATGCAATTTTTTGTACAGATCGATTCTGAAAAAGATTAAATAAAAGAAAGAGAAAGCAGGAAGAGAATATGCCATTATGGAAGAAACCAAAAAGAAAAGAGAAGCCCACTAAAACAGACTCGTCCGTTGCATGCACACGTTTTGGCGCACCTTCAATAAATGAATCGATGGTCTCGCGAGTTGATGTTGCCTCGGTTTCCACTGAAAATAACAAAAATGCTAAGGGTGGGGAGATTGGAGAGAAGCAACGTCCAATTGCTTCTCTTGAAAGTAAGATATCCAAGTGGCAAGCAGCGTGGAGAATTATTCAATAGGACTTTGAGAATTTATGTAATCAAATTAATGGTTGGTATTCCCACTAGGGAGCAAACGCAAAAGCATGTCGCTTCGCATATTACCATATTCTAAAGAAAGTGTTTGAAACGGTTGCGGAATTAATTCCGCAGATGGGGAAACAAAACATGCAGCAGGTCGTATCGCAGTAAACACATCCCTCACACAGCAAAACTGTATGCTGCTATCTAGGAATGAGTTAATGCTAGATGAGAATGAAATGGAATTAGTGCATGAGGTAATAGATAAGCCTATAGAAATGTTAGTGGAACAGATAGACAAATACAGGCTTAACTCTTAAATTCCCAAGTCCCTTTTAGCTCGATCTTATTAAATTACTACTTGCTCTCTCGCAGTAAGGATATTTCGCATACCAAATCGGACCATAAGTTTCCATATAGTATACCACCAGCGCTATCCCTTTGCCATCACTACTGGCGCTACTTCATCCTTTCTGATCTTCTCAGATGATTCTTATTAAATAAGAGAATCTGTTATTGGCCGCATACTTTAAATAAAATATTGTACCACAGAATGGATGATATTTCAATCATCGAAATTTATTCAATAAAAACTAGACCGCCTACAGGCATCCTGCACAGCGGTCTGCATTTATCATTTTCCAACTTATTTATCTACAAAGACCTTTCTAGTCAGATCATAAAATCTTTGTAATATTTATTCAAAAGAAAACTCTTTCCAACTAAACCGTCTTTTAGCAAAACAGTTGCAAAAATTCTTTCATTAACCCTAAAGAAAAATAGTCTGCCATTTCTAATACTTCCTGTTCTACCTTATGAAAAGTATCAATATCAGCAGGATAATCCTTTGCAAGACGTTTTGCAGCTTCCAACTTCGTTAAATCAAGATGGCGATAAAGCATTTCTTTAACTGTTTCTCGATTATAGTAGGGATTGATGCTGCTAAACGCATCCGCCATCTTATCCGCATTTTGATACCATTGGCGATTTAAACGATCTGCTTCCTCTTTATTGTCATCACGAAGTTCTCTGACAAAATCCGCACCAATTTTAAGATGTTCTGCCAGTAGATTTGCAATGGTATTTCTAACATCAGAAGGATAATATCTTGCAAATATATCTGCAATATCATATGGGTTTTGTAGCAGCCGGTCCGTAACATCTTTTTCGTCGGCTAACCTTTCAATAATACTGATAATTAGCATTCGCGTCCAATAAATATGCTGTAACCAGGCAAGTCTCATATCATTTATCAGAGCAATTTGTTTGTTGGGATTTGGGCGCGTACAATTGGAATTCGACCAGTAGTCAGCACCCGGACAAATCGTAAGCATACTTCCAACTGGAAGATTATATGGATTCACATTGCGATTTAGTGCGATAATCATAGGAACCGTAGTATGATATGTTTTTGCTAATTGATAGAGTGTATCGCCGCTCTGAATCACATGGGATACTCTGAGTGGACAAAACATGAACTTCAACTCCTATTCATTGTATACCCCAGCATATGAGCAAAAACAATACTTGGTTAATAAGTCGAATAAAAAATAGGAAGCAACAAGCAATCAAGTACAATCATCGCGGTCTCATTTAAAGTATGATCTATAAAACAGTAGTGGAAATAGGAGGCGGAGCATTGACACAGTAAATGTATCAATGCTCCGCCTCCATTTCGCATCTAGAATTCAATCATTCAGAAAATAAGTCTTCTAAAATCTCTTGGGGTGTTTGATTCATATATCCATCTGGATCCGAAAGCACTCCATTTCCAGAAACATCCCACCGAAATTGACTCGATCTTGTTAAATAATCGCTTGCCCTTTCGCAGCAGGGATATTTCATATACCAATCCGGATAATAAGTTTCCATATAATAGGTTGCAATTGCTATTGCTTCACTATCACTTTTACCATCAGGGGTTTGCGTCCCATTAATCTGAACCCCACACGGGCTTGAATGTACTAAAACCACACTTCCGTCGTCGCACTGACCGATACTAATCCAAATATGTCCGGGCGGGTTCATGAGATCTCCCGGTTTAAAATCAGTAACTTGAAAACCCTCTGAATCTCGATCTTTGTAGCTGCCCCAGCCTCTGTCATAACAGTCTTTACAAATATCACTAGAAACATAAGGCTCTTTCCCGCTCTCTGTATTCATAATATTATAAATACACCAGCCTACAAATCCACCGCAGTCAAGGCCTTTATCTCTTTGAAACAGATAATCATGATAATCATAATTAGAATCTTGTTTTAAAAAGAATTCTTTCCACTCCGGAAGAACTCCAATATGATTGGAACCGTTACCTTCCCCGGTTGTTTCATCCTGCCATCCGCCTCCCCAGATATACATCGTAGATCCAACCGGCTGCAATGACGTTAGCAAAAGGTTTTTTACAGTTTTTTCGCCCGGAGTTGCCTTAGGAAGCTCCACAGCAGAAACCATAGAAGTACTAAAAAAGCTAAACAGAAAAATAAACAAACAAGACGCCGCTAAAAATTTCTTTACACTCAATTTCATTCAATATACCTCATTTTTAAATAATGAAACAAAAAAGTTATACCATACGCATACACTCTTTGTTGATGGTTTCTTGTCATTCTCCATTTTAATCATACACCCAGCCTAGCCCTTGCTGATACCAGCCAAACACGTCTATATCAGAAATAGGAAGCAAACTGGTAACAAATTTCGATCCTTTTACCACCTTATTATCTTTTACAGTAAAATAAATCTTGTTTTTCTCATAAATTTTATGATTGATATCTTCAAAGCTCTCATATAAGTATGGCTGGATTTGCTTATATTTTGATACCCTTCCGGAGCTGCTTTTCACTGTTATTTCATTCACTCCAGTAGCTTCTATATGAAGGAGTTCATATTCTTTCTCATGATGAAACGTTCCTCTTGCATTTGCGTAATCTCCAGCGACTTCTCTCGCGTCAGGCAAAGTGTTTGGATCCGCTTGTTGATAATTTTTAGGTAGCAGTAAGTCTACCAGCCCATAAGTGATATCTTCGCCGTCCGCATCATTTGTCAATACAACGACTGCAATATTTTGAGATGGGTTGATGATAAATCGAGTTGAAAATCCGTATGTATTCCCTGCGTGACCCAGGCCATCGAAGTTCCCATTCGAACCCCAAAAACCATGATAATTAGAAAATAGAGTATCATCCTCTTTCGCAATATAAGAGGGTGATAGCATCTCTTGCAATGTTGACGGATCCTTAAATAAAACATGATTACTATCATCCAATAAAGCGTTTGCAAATTTTAATAAGTCTGGAGCATTCCCATTTAAGGCTCCTGATGCATAGAGCCAGCCGGAGTTGTACCAAGATACCTCTTGAAAATCCCCCTCATGAACACAGCTTTCTCTTGCAT
>CAKSKO010000024.1 GCA_934465125.1 uncultured Eubacteriales bacterium | reverse complement strand
GCGCCCCTTCCCAGTTGGATTGAAATACCTCCACCTGAATTCCCATTTGCCCTGCATAAGAGATGATTTGCAGTCGGATGCTTTCCGCAGTTTCCATCCCATAAATACTCTTTTCACGAACACCAACCATATTAAGGTTTGGTCCTAGCAATATCAGTACACTTTTTCTCATCAGATCCCCCACAATTTTATTTATTCTCCTGTCTCTTTATTTTGCTGCGAATCGGGTTTTCAAGTATACGCCGAAGTCGGAACCCTAACGTCTTTTCTATAACCGCTGGCTCCAATAAAATTGATTTCATCCCTGCTAAATTTGCTCCGAGAACATCTGTAAAAATCTGATCACCCACTACTAAAGTGTGATTACAATCTTCTTTTAATAATTTTTTTGCTCTGTTAAACCCAAACGGCATCGGTTTGAGTGCAAGAGAAACAAAAGGTAACTCAAATTTTTTTGCAAACGGTGCTACCCTATTTTTAAAGTTATTGGATACAATTATAATTGAAATTCCTGCTTGACGAATCTTACGTGTCCACTCTACTACCCCAGGCAGCGGCTTCGGAGATCCATGATGCGCAAGCGTATTATCGACATCAAGCAAAATTGATTGAATCTCAAGCCTTTGTAAGAGTTCAACTTGAATGTCTGTTACATTCTTTAACACAATAGACGGCATAAATAATGACATAATGATCTCCCAAATGTAAAATAGTACAAAAAAGATTTATTAAAAAAGCGGGCAGAATTGCCCGCTTTTTAACTCATGGAAGAAGCATAGCTATTTAAATTTGCGTTTACGAGCTGCTTCCGACTTCTTTTTACGCTTTACAGAGGGCTTTTCATAAGCTTCTCTCTTACGGACTTCAGCAATTACACCGGAACGGGCACATTGCTTCTTAAATCTTCTCAGCGCACTATCCAGAGTTTCGTTGTCTTTGATTCTGATTTCAGCCATTTATTTTCCCTCCCCTCCGCCAAAAGGCAGGGGTTTTGTGTAATATCATACGAGTGGTATTATACAATAGTGGACATCCGACTGTCAATAGGAATCTTTGAGAAACCATTTGATTTTATTTCATTACAAACTGCATAAAGCTCTTCACAAAATTAGAATGGTTTTATCATTGCATGCTACAAAATATTGTGATAAGATATTATATTATGGTATTTTAATATTTATATTTACAATAATCGTTTCATATGATTTACAAAGAATCCCTTCTGCTATAAGAAATCCTCTTTTTGAAATAACTTTGGAGTGTGATAAACATGTCAAAAAAAAACATCGCGATTCTTTTTGGCGGAATGTCATCTGAACATGAGGTTTCACTGAGATCCGCTGTCTTTTTTCTTAGAAATATCCCAAAAGATAAGTATAAACCAATCCCCATAGGAATCACAAAAAAAGGAGAATGGTTTTTATACACAGGTCCAATTGAAAACATAGAAGACAGAAGCTGGGAAAACGATCCGAATAATCGGCCAATCTGGTTGAATCCTGCCCCTTGTTTTCATGGCTTTTTCTTTGCTGAAAAAGGCGAATTCGTTTTAACAAAAGTAGATGCTGTTATTCCAGTCCTTCATGGAAAAAATGGAGAAGACGGTACCATACAAGGGCTTTTGACATTAAGCGGCATTCCATATGTCGGATGTAATATTCTCACTTCTGCAATATGTATGGACAAAGTAATGACAAACATTTTGCTTTCTTATGCAAGCATTGATCAAGCAAAATTCAGTTGGGTTCTTGCAAAAGATTTTATCAAAAGCCCAGAGGAATGCATAGAAAAAATCGAGAGAGAAGTCGGTTCTTATCCTGTTTTCGTAAAGCCGGCGAACGCCGGATCGTCTGTTGGTATTTCCAAAGTTCGAAAACGAGAGGAGCTAAGTAAAGCAATTGCGGTTGCTTCGAAAGAAGATTATAAAATCCTGATTGAAGAATCTATTACAGGTCAGGAAGTGGAATGCGCTGTATTGGGAAATGATGAACCAATCACTTCGATTGTAGGAGAAATCGCGCCACCTGACGGATTCTATGATTATGAAGCAAAATACATAAATAATACAACAAAGCTATATATTCCAGCACATATTAGTACGGAAACATCCGAAAAAATCCGAGAACTATCCGCAAAAGCCTATAGGCTAATGGGATGTAGCGGTCTATGTCGCATCGATTTCTTTGTTGAAAAAAATACAGGAAGAATTCTTTTAAATGAACTAAACACGTTTCCGGGATTCGCTTCGATCAGTATGTATCCGATGCTGATGGATCGAGTCGGTATTCCTCCCGCGCAACTGATTGACACTCTGATTACATTGGCTTTGAATAAGGATGGAAATACAGATGAATAAACACCCTATTGGCGTATTTGATTCGGGACTGGGCGGATTGAGCGCTGTAAAAGAGCTTCTTCGTATTTTGCCGCACGAAGATATTGTCTATTTTGGGGATACCGGGCGTGTCCCATATGGAACAAGAAGCCGTGAAACAATTATTAAGTATGCAAAACAGGATACCTCCTTTTTGCTTTCGAGAGGCGTCAAGATGGTAATTGCCGCATGCGGAACGGTAAGTTCCGTTGCAACAGAATTAAACTATCAACTACCCCTTCCATTTACCGGGGTAGTAAAACCCACTTGCGCCGCCGCGTCCTGTGTTACAAAAAATGGGAAGATCGGCGTCATCGGTACAACCGCCACCATCAAAAGCGGTTCCTATAAAAGGGAACTTACCGCGCTTGATCGGGAACTTCAGGTTTTTGAACAGGATTGCCCGCTGTTCGTGCCACTCGTAGAAAACGGATATATTTCACCTGATGACCCTGTTGTCTGTTTGGTGATCGAACGATATCTCTCTGTTTTAGTAAACGCAGATATTGATACTTTGATTTTAGGATGTACTCACTATCCCATTATCAGCGAGGCAATCTCCAAAGTAATCGGCAAACAAATTACAATTATTGATTCCGGGCGTGAGACCGCGCTATATGCAGCAAAATGTTTAGAACAGAACGGTTTATTAAACGATTCTCAAAATAAAGGAAACTGCTCGTTTTATGTCAGCGACAGCATTGACGGCTTCTCGCAAACAGCGGCGTTGTTTTTGGGACAAAATATTGATCGCAAGGTAAGCCGTGTCTCTATTGATACAATTTAATACAACGGCGCACTTGTATTTCCACGCAAAAACAATTGGCGTCGGTAATTGAGATTATTGCGTGGAGAAATGGCAGGCAAAAAAGATGAAACAAAACTATCTGATCTCGATCGTCGGCCGACAAAAAATTGACGGTGAAGAAGGCGAAATCGAACTAACCACGGTAGGATCGTACGTTACAAAAGGAGATAGCCGGTATATTCTATACGATGAATATGATGAAGATAATCCATCAATTAAAACTACTTCTATTTTAAAAATTCATGATAATAAAAAGGTTACTTTGATTAAAAAAGGAAGAGAACGGTCACGGTTGTTTCTTGAAAAAGGGAAGCGTCATCAGTGTATCTATGACACAGGGATGGGAACGATGACAATCGGAGTCTTTGCAAATACTATTGATGCACAATTTACCGATCAGGGCGGAACGCTTGAAATCGGATATACACTCGATATTAATTCTGGGCTAACAAGCCTGAATAAAATATTTATTAAGGTAAAGGGGACAAATAAACAAAATGTCAAAAATAGTGCTGCAAACAACTAAAGAGTTAAAAAACATTATTATAGATGCAACCAAAAAAGCATTTGAACAGAATCTTTTAACGAAATCAGAAATACCCGATTTTAGAATAGAAGTACCTGAGGATCATTCCCATGGTGATTTTGCTGCAAATATTGCGATGGTATCTGCCCGTGTTTTCAGAGCAGCACCAATTAAGATTGCAGAAAGTATCGCTTCTTGTTTAGATCTCTCTGGCAGTACGTTCGAACGCTTTGAAATTGCAGGTCCGGGATTTCTGAATTTCTTTTTAAAAGATAGCTTTTATCCAACAATATTAAAAGACATTGAAACACTCGGCTCGAATTACGGTCGATCTGATTTTGGACAAGCTGAGCGGATCATGGTTGAGTTTGTTTCTGCCAATCCGACAGGACCAATGCATATGGGCAACGCAAGAGGAGGTGCTCTTGGCGACTGTTTGGCATCGGTACTCGACGCTGCAGGTTATTGTGTTTCTCGGGAATTCTATATCAATGACGCCGGAAACCAGATCGAAAAATTTGGCCTTTCCCTTTCGATCCGCTACCAGCAGATTTATAAAGGAGAAAACGCTATCCCCCTTCCGGAAGACAGCTACCACGGTGAGGATATCAAAGAGCTTGCAGAACTTTTTTCGCAACAATATGGTGATTCCTATTTAGAGAAAGAGGAGTCTGTACGACGTAAAGCACTTGTGGAATTCTCTCTGCCAAAAAACATCGAGAAAATGCAGCAGGATATGAAAAAGTACCGCATCGAATACGATGAATGGTTTCATGAAAGTGTTTTGCATGAAGATGGTGAAGTTGAGCAAACCATTCAGATTCTAAAAGACAAAGGACTTACTTACGAGCTCGACGGCGCCACCTGGTACAAAGCAACAGAATTTGGTGCAGAAAAAGATGAAGTTTTGATCCGTAAAAACGGTACGCCAACATATTTTGCCGCTGATATCGCATATCACCGCAATAAATTTTTAGTACGCGGGTTTGATCGTTGTATTGACGTATGGGGCGCTGATCATCATGGTCACGTCTCCCGGATGAAAGGTGCGATGGATGCTGTAGGGTTAGATGGATCAAAACTTGATGTTGTATTGATGCAGCTTGTGAAGCTAGTGCGTGACGGAGAACTTGTCCGTATGAGCAAGCGTACAGGGAAAGCGATCCAACTATCTGATTTACTCGATGAGGTTCCAGTTGATGCAGCTCGATTTTTATTTAACATGAGAGAACCAACTTCTCAGATGGAATTCGATCTAGATCTTGCTGTTAAACAGGATGCACAAAACCCTGTTTATTATGTACAATATGCCCACGCACGTATTTGTAGTATTCTAAAAACACTTAAAAAGGATGGAATTACACCTAGAGAATGCAGTTGCGAAGAATTATTACTACTCAAATCCTCGGAGGAACTTGAACTAATCCGGCATCTCGCTTCCTATACCGGAGAAATTATCTCTGCTGCAAAAGACTACGATCCCGCAAGGATCACTAGATATGTAATCACGCTTGCTACCCTGTTCCACAAATTCTACAATGCCTGCCGCGTCAAAGGTGAAGAGGAAACACTCATGCAAGCAAGAATTCATCTTTGCCTTGCTGTAAAAACGGTTATTCATAATGTCCTGACAATGTTCCGAATTACAGCACCAGAATCAATGTAATTCGAAGAATCAAACGACATATATATTCTTAGAAATCAAATCTTTGGTTGAACTGTCATACCTTCCAAATAGAGTTATTTTTACTCTTTTCTACTGATTGATAAAACAGCGGAATGCTTTCTTGAGGCATTCCGCTGTTTATTATTTTATGAAGGATAAAAAGCTTCCTCTACTCTACTATTTTTCATTTCTGTTAGTAATCGCATCAGAAATCGCTGCAAATTGCTCGAGTGTGAGCTGTTCCGCTCTTGCTGTACTTGGAATCAAGCAGTGTTTTAAAATCTCTGACATTTGTGCTTTATCAATCGAAAATCCGGCAGACAATGAATTCAGAATCGTTTTTCTTCTCTGCGAGAACCCCGCTTTGATCACTGCAAAAAATTGCTTCGGTTCTTCTACCGAAACAGACGGTTGTTTTAAAATATTCAAACGGATCACAGCAGAATCCACTTTCGGAGATGGCAAAAAGCTCCCTTTTGAAACAAAAAACAGGATTTCTGGTTCCGCATAATAACGAACCGCCGCGCTGATTGCTCCGGAAGCTCTCATTCCGGGCTGCGCGCAAATTCTTTCCGCCGCTTCTTTTTGTACCATTACTGTCAACGATTCAATTGGAAGTTGCTCTTCTAACAGTTTCATGATAACCGGAGAAGTAATATAATACGGTAAATTGGCGCAGACCGATACTGGAATTTTCCCAAATTCTTTTTCTAAAAGCTCTTTGAGATCTATTTTTAAAATGTCTCCCTGTATAACAGAAATATTATCAAACTCCGAAAGTGTTTCCGTAAGTACCGGCAAAAGCCTGCTATCAAGCTCAACCGCTACCACTTTTTTTGCTCTTTGGGCCAACTCATATGTCAGCACTCCAATCCCCGGACCTATTTCTAAAACGCCGCCGTTTTCTCTGACGCCGCATTGTTTCGCCATTTTCGGACAAACAGTAGGGTTGATCAAAAAATTCTGACCAAGTGATTTTGAAAAATGGAATCCATGCCGAACAAGAATCTCCTTTATTACTTTGCTATCAGATAATTTGCTCATAATTCCTCCAACGAGTTTACTAATTAATTGATTATATCATAAAACAAGGGCAAACAACAACATCGTTTCTCCTGCGATCATTACAACACGCTATTTTGTTATTAAGCGAATAATTGTTAATATTTTCTCAATCTTGTAGTCACTATTGTTTTATCGTATAATATATTTGGAATAAATTAGGGGGTGAGTATATGGTTTCACGACTCTGTAGTTTGGGACTTTTGGGTATGGACGCTTTTATTGTACAAGTAGAAGCTGACATTTCAAATGGAATCCCAGCTTTTGATATAGTTGGACTCCCAGATGCTTCTGTCAAGGAGTCAAGAGATCGCGTACGTGCTGCGCTGAAAAACTGCGGTTTTGAGTTTCCTGTCGGGCGAATCACGTTAAATTTAGCTCCTGCAGATATTAGAAAAGAAGGACCGCTTTATGATCTTCCCATTTTTTTAGCTCTTTTGATTGCGACACATCAACTAGATTGTAGTATAAGCGATTCCGTTTTTATTGGAGAACTCTCCCTTTCTGGAGAGGTTAGACCTATTAACGGGGTATTATCGATGACAATTAAGGCAAAAGAGATGGGGTATACGAATATCTTTGTCCCAGCTTCCAATGCTGCTGAGGGAGCTGTTGTAGAGGGAATTAACGTATTCGGAGTGGATACCCTACGGTCTCTTTTAAACCATTTGCGCAATAAAAAGTTAATTTGCAAGGCTGTACCTATTTCTTACGGATCTGAGCCTGTCTCCTCTTTATTAGATTTTTCGCAGGTTAGGGGGCAATATGAAGCAAAGCGCGCTTTGGAAATCGCTGCTGCCGGCGGACATAATATTATGCTTATCGGACCGCCTGGATCCGGAAAGAGTATGCTAGCAAAAAGAATCCCCTCTATCCTTCCGGATATGACGTTTGCTGAATCAATTGAAACGACAAAAATCCATTCCATCGCCGGCGTTCTTCCTCCGGGTTCCCCAATCATTACTTCTAGACCTTTTCGTTCTCCTCACCACACTGTTTCACCTGCTGGGCTATCAGGAGGAGGTAAGATTCCAAGACCTGGAGAACTATCCCTAGCCCATAACGGCGTTTTATTCCTTGACGAGCTACCGGAGTTTTCGCGAAGCGCCATGGAAGTGTTGCGTCAACCGATTGAAGATGGCATTGTCACAATTTCGCGCGTCAGCGGAACACTCGTTTATCCATGCTCTGTTATGCTTGTCGCCGCGATGAATCCGTGCCCTTGTGGGTATTTTGGACATCCCAAGCGTCTTTGTACTTGCTCCCAAAATGCTGTATCAAAATACCTTTCAAGGGTATCCGGTCCTCTTCTTGACAGGCTAGATCTTCACGTTGAGGTCCCTCCTGTTGATTTTGATGATCTCTCGTCTGATCATAAGTCTGAGGATTCTGCTTCTATCAGAAAGCGCGTAAACGCAGCCAGAAAAATCCAAAATGAACGTTACTTTAACACCAATACTTCCTGCAATGCAAAACTCTCCCCTTCAATGCTGCACTCCGCTTGTCAGCTGACGGATTCCGCACTTTCTCTGCTAAAGATAGCCTTTAATCAGATGAGCCTGTCTGCCAGAGCTTATGACAGGGTTTTAAAGGTATCCAGAACAATCGCCGATCTCGACGCATGTGAAAAAATTGAATCCGCTCATATCGCAGAGGCTGTGCAATACCGCAGTCTTGATAGAAAATACTGGTTAAAAGAATTACCATAACATTGGAGGTTACTATGATTAGACACATTGTGCTTTGGAAATTAAAAGAAGAAAACAAAGATGCAAACGCAAAAATTATGAAAGAAAGTTTAGAATCTCTCTTAGGAAAGGTTCCTGGACTTTTTTCTCTTGACGTTGGGTATAATTTCAGAGAGGACGGATTCGACCTCCTCTTATTTTCGGAGCTTGAAGACCGCGAGGCTTTGCAACGGTATCAAAACGATCCTGAGCATATAAAAATCAAAGAGTTTGTTAGAAACGTAACAATTGATCGTACTGCATTTGATTACGAATTAGATGCTTAAAACTTTTATCAATACAATCAAACCGTTAAAAAAGATCCGAGCCAGTTGTTGGCCGGATCTTTTTATTGGTTTGATTCGTTGTTATCTCACTAATCATTTATGATATTGCCCAGAATGAGCGATTTGAAATGCCCGATAAATTTGCTCCAAAAGCATCACCCTAGCCATCTGATGTGGGAATGTCATACGTGACATTGAAAATCGAAGCGAAGATCGATTTTTCATTTCTTCTGATAGCCCCCAAGATCCACCGATGACAAACGCTATATGGCTCGTCCCTGTTACCATAAATTCCTCAAGACGTTTTGAGAATAAAACGGATGAAAATTCTTTTCCTTCAATGCAAAGAGAAATGACTTGCGCTTTTGGAGGTAGTTTTAATAAAATTCTTTTACCTTCTTCCTCTATGACTGTTTTTATCTGCGCCTTAGAAGGTCGGTTTCCTGTTTTATATTCCTCAACTTCAATGATTGAACAATTACAAAATGCAGAAAGCCTCTTTTGATATTCTAAGCAAGCGTCACGCCAGTATTTTTCTCTTAATTTCCCAACACAAATAATCGAAACTGAAAGCATAATAACCTCAAAAAATCATTGATTTCCCGCCAATATTTTCTTTTGGCGCAACAAAAAGCTGAAAATCAATTTCTTTTTTCATTCCAGACGCCTGCAAAGAAGAAAGAGCCGTTTCATAAGCCAGTAATGGAAGGTTATTTTCTCCACTTAAATGCGCTAGAACAAAACGGGTGGTGCCTGTTTTTGCAAATTTCGGAAGTTCCTCTGCACAAGCTTCATTTGATAAATGTCCGATCTTTGAAAGAATCCTGCGTTTTAAGTAATAAGGATAAGAGCCGTTTTGCAGCATATGTACATCGTGATTCGATTCAATCACCGCCAGATCAGATCCTTTTACAGCAGAACGAACCGTATCTGAAACGATTCCAATATCCGTTGCAATAACCAGCTTTCGATCGTCTGCTGTTTTTATAATGTATCCCACGCTCTCACGACTGTCATGTGAGGTAGCAAAGGGAACAACAAACATTCCAGCAATTTCTATGCCGCGTTCATCGATAACATCGTATGGAAATTTTCCATTTAAAACTTCCATATTTTCCAGTGCTTCTAATGTTCCTTTCGAGGAATAAACCTTCAGACCATATCGCGACGCCAATACTCTGATTCCCTTGATATGATCAGAATGCTCATGTGTTACTAAAATTGCGCGCACTGCCTTCATGTCAAGCTCATTGCTTTGTATAGCATGTTCAATCTGTTTGGCACTTCTCCCCGCATCTATGAGGATCGCCGCCTCTCCAGAACCAATATAATAGCTGTTTCCACTGCTTCCGCTAAACAATGTACAAAACCGCGCCAACTCAGCACCCCAATTCATCGTTCAAATAACTATGAGCGCACATTTTGTGCGCTCCCAATCCCTTTTTTATAATGCTTTTGCTACAGACTCATCCGCAACATGTACACGCCGAATGTCTGCCCCTATAGCCACCAATTTGCTTACAATATCCTCATAGCCACGTTCGATATGACTAATATCCTCGACCGTTGTAACACCTTTTGCGGCAAGCCCTGCGATCACCATTGCAGCCCCCGCACGAAGATCCGTCGCTTTCACCGGCGCACCTACG
>CAKSKO010000023.1 GCA_934465125.1 uncultured Eubacteriales bacterium | reverse complement strand
GTGTTTTTCGTATCACAAGAGATGCCGATTTAGAAATTGATGAGGATGCAGAAGATTTATTACTTGAGATCGAGAAGTCGATTAAAAGACGAAAAAGAGGAAAACCAGTACGCTTGGAAATTACACACAGGTGCGACGAAGAGACAAAGAATTTTCTCGTAGATATGCTTGACGTTGAGCCAAATGAAATCTATGAGATTTCTGGTCCACTTGACCTGACATTTTTATCGAAGTTTGGTTCTATGAAGGGAAGTGAAAACTTATCCTTTGCTCCAATTAAACCTGTAAATCCTCCGGCTGATTTTTGGGGATACGACGATATTTTTGAAGCAATTCGCGAAAAAGACCGTATGGTACATCATCCATATGAGAGCTTCGACGCGGTGGTACGTTTTGTAAAAACTGCCGCGGAGGATGAATCTGTTTTAGCTATCAAACAAACGCTTTACCGAGTCAGCGGAAATTCGCCGATTATATCGGCATTGATTAAGGCTGCTGAAAATGGAAAACAAGTGACAGTACTTGTTGAACTCAAAGCGAGATTTGATGAAGAAAATAATATTTTGTGGGCAAAAAAACTTGAAAAAGCTGGATGCCATGTCATCTATGGATTGGCGGGACTCAAAACACATTGTAAAATTTTATTAGTTGTCAGACGAGAAGCGGAAGGAATCAGACGTTATCTACATATGGGAACAGGTAACTACAATGATTCTACCGCGCGCTTTTATACCGATGTTGGAATGTTTACCTGCAGAGAACCGTTCGGAATTGACGCCTCATCTTTGTTTAATGTCTTGACAGGATATTCAAGACCTCCAGAATATCGAAAAATGATTGTGGCGCCGCTTGGTATGCGCAACTTTTTTGAGCATATGATTAACGCCGAGACTGAAAATGCAAAAATGGGGCTTCCTAGCGGGATTACCGTGAAAGTAAATTCTTTAGTTGATTCTAGCATCATTAAATTACTTTACAAAGCTTCCGAAGCAGGGGTTCCTATCAAGCTAATTGTGCGGGGAATTTGCTGTCTAGTCCCAGGGATAGAAAGGATTAGCGAAAATATTACAGTGATCAGTATTGTGGGCCAGTTGTTGGAACACAGCCGTATTTTTAAATTTGAAAATGCTGGAAATCCTAAAATATATATGGGAAGTGCCGATTGGATGCCTAGAAACCTTGATCGCAGGGTAGAACTTGTTTTTCCAATTGATGATGAAGATTTAAAAAAACGTTCTTTTGAAATGCTTGAATTGATGCTTTCAGATACTGTCAATACGAGAATTCAACTTTCAGATACTAGATACGTACGTGTAGATAGCAGAGGAAAGGACCAAATCAACAGTCAGACGGAATTTGCAAAGCGAGCAAAAATCATGCAGCAAGAAAAAACTATCGGGAATCCGAAGAGTCATATCGGACATTGAGGGATGGAGAAAACAAAAGTTTTATAAGCAAATTTTAGACTTTTCATAGCACAATTTTTTAGGAACAAAATTTTATCATATCATTTGAATCTTTAAATAAGACAAGGGAATACTTTTTGGATACAAACTTTTTTATTATATTGATATTTCATGTTTACTATATGGAGAAATCTTTAAAATAACTTGTTAAAAAGTAAAAAAAGTTTACGGTCGCTTTGCGCCATTAGATTTTAAAGAAAGGGAAAGGAAAATCTATCAATGAAACGAATTGGAATTTTGACAAGCGGAGGAGATTGCCAAGGATTAAATGCTGCAATTAGAGGAACCGCAAAGGCGCTGTATGAGCATTACGGTATAGAGGAGCTGGAAATTTACGGGATCCGTGGTGGATATCGCGGTTTGATAGAGGGAGACTATCATTTGATGAATGCCCAGGATTTTTCAGGAATTTTGACGTTGGGTGGCACCATTTTGGGGACTTCTAGACAACCGTTTAAGCTGATGAGAGTGGTCGACGAAAACAGTGGCGACAAAGTGCAGTCGATGAAAAAACACTATAAAGAAATGAAACTCGATTGTCTTGTAGTCCTAGGGGGAAATGGAACACATAAGACTGCAAATCTATTGAGTGAAGAAGGCTTGCATATTGTATCGCTTCCAAAAACGATCGATAATGATTTATGGGGAACCGATATGACATTTGGATTTCAAAGTGCGGTAGATATTGCTACAAATGTTCTAGATTGTATTCATACAACGGCTACCTCACACGGCAGAGTATTTATCGTTGAACTGATGGGACATAAAGCAGGTTGGTTGACATTGCACGCAGGAATTGCCGGAGGCGCCGATGTTATTTTAATCCCAGAAATTCCATATAAAATTGATTCGATTATTAAAACACTGGAAGCTAGGTTGGAGCAAGGGAAAAATTTTTCCATTCTAGCTGTTGCCGAAGGAGCTGTTTCGAAGAAATTTGCGGCACTTCCGAAAAAAGAGCAGAAACTGGTCCGTGAAACAAAACAATATCCCTCAATTTCCTATGAGCTGGCGCACGAAATCGAGGAAAGAACCGGGCAAGAAATCAGGGTGACTGTTCCAGGTCACTTTCAACGAGGAGGAAGCCCTTGTCCGTATGATAGGGTGCTGGCAACTAGATTTGGAGCTGCTGCTGCACATTTGATTATTGAAAAAAATTATGGGAAGATGGTTGCACTTTGTAATAATAAAATTGTACCCGTCCCTCTTAGCAAGGTTGCGGGAAAATTAAAGCTTGTACCAAATGACTCTGCTATTGTGCAGTCTGCAAGAGAGATCGGAATTAGCTTTGGAGATTAACAAGTCTTCCATTTGTTTCTCTTTTTTAATTGTAAGATATACAGAAAAGTCTAAAGAAATATCTAGTTTGGACTTGCACAATGCTAGCAATTTCTGAATAGAATAGAAGTAACATATCTATCGACACAATGAAAAAGATTTCTCTATAAAAGTCTGTTAACATTAGATAAACTCTAAATAACAGTACTATTTAAGAGAAATCCACGTGACAAGGGGGACGCTATGCTTTCAGGTTTAGTAGGACTTACTTTTAGTAATCTTCTTTTCTTTATTCTCCATGTGACTGGTTCTGGATCGTTTCCTCGTCCTCTCTCAGCAAAAGAGGAGAAGGAATATCTGGAACGCTTCAAAGAAGGTGATATGACAGCAAGAAATCAATTGATTGAACACAATCTTCGTCTGGTGGCACATATTATTAATATCTCTTATTACAAAAGCATAGAAGGAATTTTTGATAGAATCAGGACATGCTCTAATATAATAAATGGGAACAGTCGTAAGAGCTGTTCCCATTTTATTATAAAGAAAACTTACATGTCTGATCTGATAAATTCACAACGACCGCTTTCGGACGGGTCATCGCTTCAATCGAATACTTCACTCCCTGTGTACCCATCCCAGAAGACTTCACGCCGAGAAACGGAAAATGATCCGGTCCACGTTCCGTTTTATTGTTGATCTGGACTGTTCCAACTTCCAGGCGGTCCGCAATACAGAACGCGCAATCAATCCTGTTTGTAAAGACAGACGCTTGTAACCCGTATTCAGAACGGTTGGCAATCGAAATTGCTTCTTCTACACTCTTTACTCTGATAATAGGAAGAACCGGACCGAATGGTTCTTCCCACGCAACAGTCATATCGGTGGTGACGTGATCAAGAAGAGTCGGAGCAATTAAATTGTTTGTTGTTTGGTTACCGGTAACAAGCGTTGCTCCCTTTTTTAATGCGTCATCGATCAGATCGTTTACAAAAGCAACTGATTTACTGTCGATCAACGGCACAATTGTTGCATTGTCTCTTGGATCTCCGACAGTGAGTTGTTCTACAAGAGGTTTTAATTTTTCGATTAGTTGGTCGGCGACTTTCTCAACTACCAGAATACGTTTTACCGCCGTACACCGCTGACCGGAATAAGAATAGGCTCCTGAAACGATATTCTGCGCGGTAAAGTCAAGATCGGCGTCTTCTAATACGATAGCAGCGTCTTTTCCTCCCAATTCTAAAAGAAGAGGCACCATTTGGGATATTTTTGCAATATGTTTTCCAATCTTCGTGCTACCCGTAAAGTTAATGAAGTTAATACCAGAGTGTGTTACAACATAATCTCCGATTTCACTTCCCCGGCCGGTTATAGTATTTAAAATACCGTTTGGAAGGCCGGCTTGCTGCAAAATCTCGGCAAGATGAAGCGCACTAATTGCTCCTTGTGTTGGTGGCTTTAAAATAACAGCGTTTCCACCAATCAGTGCCGGCGCTATTTTAGATACGGAAAGATTAACAGGATAATTGAACGGAGAAATTGCTAAGACTGTTCCGAGTGGTACTCTTGTGACATACGACATTTTGTTTCTTGTTCCGCCCGGAAAGTTTTCCCCACTGATTGCTTGCCCCTCCATGCTTTTTCCAATATCTGCAGTGTATCGTAAAAAATCCGCAGTCCGTTGCACTTCGGATAACGATGATTTTTTATCCTTTGCAATTTCCATTACTAGTAGATCCGCAATTGTCTGCGCAGATTCTTCTAAAAGTGTAGCTGCTTTATAAAAGATATTAGCACGTTTATAAACCGGGGTGTTTGACCAGAGGTTTAGATTCTTTTTTGTATTTTTAATGGCAATATCTACTTCGTCCTGCGTCATCGATTGTACTCTTCCGATAACTGACCCGTCGACCGGTGACTCGATCGTAATCAGATTTTTCGAGGAGGATTCCACCCAATGACCATCTAGTAAATTTTTATATTCCCTATTTTCGTTACATAAATTCTCAAACATATTTGTTCACCCTTTCAGGTACTAGTATATCAAAAGGTGCTCTGTCCCATACTAAAAAGAAAACAAAACAGAGTGAAAGATTTTTTTCTATCAATATGATATACTAATAAAATAATAGAACCAAGGAAGGGATAATATGACTACATTTGAAGAATTATATCAACGTTTGGTCAAGGCGTCAGTAAACGATCAAAAAAACAAGGAAATAGAGGAACTTAAGAAACATTCCTATAATCCGTATCATCTGGATTGCTTATTGAATCCTAAAAAGAACGGATTGGTTTGGCGTATCGGGGATTGTACCTGCTCTTCAGATGATTCCGATTCTTGCAAAGGAAAATGTGCGTTTGATGCATTATACCGCGAAAATGGCAATGTGATGATCAACGACGATTTATGTGTCGGATGCTCTACATGTGTTGATAGCTGCAAAGCGGAGAAATTAAAAGCTAGTCGTGATATTTTGCCGGTATTAGAAGCCATTCGCTCAAAAAAAGGACCCGTTTATGCATTGATCGCGCCGGCATTTATTGGGCAGTTTAGTCAAGAAGTTACTCCCGGGAAACTGCGCAATGCGTTTAAAGCGCTGGGGTTTGACGGGATGGTGGAGGTTGCTTTGTTTGCTGATATTTTAACGCTAAAGGAAGCATTGGAATTCCAACATAACATTCACGGTGAAAATGATTTTCAGCTGACGAGCTGTTGCTGCCCGATTTGGATTGCGATGATCCGTAAAATTTATCACGAGTTAATGCCGCATGTCCCGAGCGCTGTTTCTCCGATGATCGCATGCGGGCGAACTGTCAAAAAGCTGCACCATGATGCAACCACTGTTTTTATCGGACCATGTATTGCTAAAAAGGCGGAAGCGAGAGAGCCAGATTTAGTTGGGGCAGTGGATTTTGTATTAACGTTTCAGGAAATTCAAGATGTCTTTGAATTTGCTCAAATAGATCCTTTAAAAATGAAAGAGACTACAAAAGACCATTCGTCTCGTGCAGGTAGGATTTATGCCCGTTCAGGCGGTGTGAGCGAGGCAGTGAAAAGTACTGTGGAACGTCTAGACCCAGATCGTAAAATTGCAATTAAAACACAAAAGGCCGATGGTGTAAGAGCTTGTAAAGCAATGGTTAATGATCTGATACAAGGAAAACGTGATGCAAACTTTTTTGAAGGGATGGGATGCATCGAAGGTTGTGTAGGCGGTCCAAAAGCAATTATAAATCGGGAAGAAGGACGTGAAAACGTCGATAAATACGGTGATCAAGCTATATATCCAACGCCAATTGATAATCCTTATGTGATTGAATTGCTCCGACGTTTAGGATTTCATACAGTGGAAAGCTTTCTTGAAAGCAGTGATATTTTTATCCGACACTTTGAATAGGGAAATTAAAACAAATAACTTTCAATCATTAAAAATTTGAACTGCTCAAAAGAACACCTGCGTTGCTTATTTAGCAACGCAGGTGTTCTTTTGTAGTCATGCTCATTTTCTAATGAAAACGTTTTTGATGAATATGTTTCGATGGTGGCATGATAATCTTAAAGCCATAAACGATCAAAAGAGACACTCCGATTCCTAGAATAGCACCCCCGATAATATCGCTTGGATAATGGACAAATAAATACACCCTAGAGAAGGAAATAAGAGCTGCTAAGAGAAACGCCCAAACTGCCCACTTTTTATTGGAAAAAAATAGCACTGTCGCTGCAGCAAAGGAAGAGGTAGCATGTCCGGATGGAAAAGAATATTCCTCTGGATTTTGAATGAGTAAGGGAATATCTGTAAAAGTATCGCATGGTCGAACCCTTGCAATCAAAGGTTTCAATAGAAAGTTTCCCAAAAAAACACTAATACAAATAGAAATACATAGAATCAAACCATATCGCCGATATTTTTTCGTAGTTAATAGAATAATAGTGATTAAAAACCAAATAAATCCAATATTACCGAGTTTGGTGATAAAAATCATAATTTGATCTAAAACAGGATAATGCAGGTTTTGAATTGCAAATAAAATTTTATTATCAATATTTTGAATAAAATCCATTTTATGCTCCTTTTATTGTTATTTGTATAGGACAAATTGGTCGAAACATATAAAGAATTATAACATATTGAAAAAGAGGTGCAAGAGTTTGAAAAAAATTGAGACTGAAATTATGAAAGCGCTTTTGAACAGCGTTTACCGGGATAAACTAATTTCAGAGACTATTTATAAGAATGCTGTCGACCAAATTAACGCCCAAAAAAAGGACGTTTAGTCATACAAACTTATCTTATGTAAGAGAAGAAGGGAACATTCAGATGAATATTCTTGAAATTCGGAACCAGTTAAGTATGGGAAAATCCATTTATGATTTACCTCTTAGAGTGACATTTTATGCAAGAGTGTCAACGGAAAAAACAGAACAGCTTAACTCATTGGAAAACCAAATCGCTCATTATCAAGCGATGATAAACAACAATATAAATTGGACATATATTGAAGGGTATATTGATGAAGGAATTAGCGGAACAAGTGTAAAAAAACGGAATCAATTTAAAAAGATGATTGAAGATGCTAAAACACAAAAATTTGATTTTATTATCACCAAGGAAATCTCACGATTTTCACGCAGTACGCTAGATAGTATTCGCTACACACAAGAACTCCTCCAATATCAAGTAGGAGTATTTTTTCAAAATGATAATATCAATACACTGGATACAGACAGCGAATTTCGGCTCGTTATTATGGCGGCAGTAGCACAGGATGAAGTCCGAAAATTGTCCGATCGACTCAAATTCGGGTTTCGACAATCAATTAAAAGTGGAAGAGTTTTAGGAAATAATTCCCTCTGGGGATATGACAAAAAGGATGGAAAACTTACAATTAATGAAGAAGAAGCAACCGTTGTGCGAACCATTTTTCATTTATATGTTTATCGAAAATTGGGGGTGAGAAAAATATCACAATACCTCTCAGAAAAAGGAATCACCAGTCGAAATAAAACTGCATTTAATATGACAACGATTAAAAATATCATTAAAAACCCAAAATATAAAGGGTATTATTGCGGAAATAAGACAAAATCAGTCGACTATAAACAGAAAAAAAATATTACTTTAGATCCGAAAGAATGGGTCATTTATAAAGATGAAAGCATTCCGGCGATTGTAGATGAAACTTTATGGGAAAAGGCAAATCTACAGCTAAAAAAAAGAGGAGAAGCATCCTATAAAAAAACTTCCCAGGAAATAAGGCGTTACCCCTATAGCGGAAAAATTATCTGTAAGGAGCATCACCTTTCTTTTCATCATCAAACAGTACACTCAAAAAATGGAAAAAAGGAAGTCTGGCAGTGTCGTCGTTATCGCAGTAATGGTTTGAAGGGTTGTACTGCTCCACAATTACATGCAGAAGAAATCAACCAGATTTTATCAGAGATTTTTATAAACTTACCGTTCAATCGTGAAAAAGTCATTCATGATCTTTTACTCTTATTAAAGAATTGCCAAAAAAAAGAACAGGAAGAATCTCGTTTATCTGAATTAGAAAAAGAAATAAATGGGCTGTTATCTAAAAAAGACAAACTCCTAAGTTTGTATCTAGATCAAAAAGTTGATCTGAATAGTTTTACAAAGCAAAATCAAAGTTTAGATTTAAAGCTTTTCGAAAAGAAAAGAGAACAATCTCTTATGCAAAAAAACAATAGTAATAAAAACTATTTAGAGAAAAATTTAAAAATCATCGAAGAAAAAATAAGAAAAGAACTCTCTTGCTCTGGTCAAATCAATGACGAATTAATGGCGTCGGTCATTGACGAGATTTTAGTCGGGAATGTAAATGATAGGCAAAAAATCAGCTTAACTATTTCTTTAAAAACAGGCCAAGTGATTTCTGTACTATATCAAAGATGTTTTTTATCATACCGCAACAGTTATTTAAGAAATATTACTCCAACGTAAATGACCAAGACGATCTTGTTTCGATTGGTACGATTGGACTAATCAAAGCAGTGAATACATTTGATCAGACAAAAGGGATTAGGCTGTCAAGCTATGCTGCAAGATGTATTGAAAATGAAGTATTGATGTTTTTCAGAAACGGTCGTAAAACAGCACAGGACGTCTCGATGAATGAACCAATCGATACCGACAAAGACGGGAACGCATTGACCTTGATGGACGTAATGTCGACCGAAGACTCTATTGTGGATGATCTTGATACAAAAATTAAATCAGAAAAACTGCATAAATACATAGTAGAAACCTTATCTCCCAGAGAAAGAATCATTATTGAGCTTAGATATGGATTAGGTGGAAAAATTCCATTAACGCAACGAGAAGTCGCAGCAAGGATGAAAATATCAAGATCTTATGTTTCAAGAATTGAGAAAAAAGCTTTGATTTCTTTAAAAAAGAAGTTTGACCGACTTGATGCATAATTCCTCAATAAAAACAAAATGTAGAAGCTCATAAAACAAAATCCGGAGGAATTGAACCGAACCAGTAAAAACGGACAATAGACAAAAAGCCCCCTAATGTAGGATAATAGAACTACATCGGGGGGTGTTGTTATGTCAGGAAAAGTAGCCGGCAAGCATAAAGGATGGAATCAGGAAGCAGCTGGAGACGGGTAGGAGCCAAAGGAAAATCAGCCGAAAATACGGCATTAGCCAATACAGCATACAAAGTTGGTGTGGCTTCGGCCAGAAACCAAGCTGCAGCAAATAGCGCCTCCGCCGAAAGGTCGGCCCAAAGCGGACAAGACAATACAGGACTATAAAAAAGAGAATGCCCGGCTGAAGATTGAGAATGAACTGCTGAGGGATTTTGTGCAGTCTGTGGAAAGGAAGTGAGGACAAAGGTAACATATGCAGTTATTTATCGTCATCGAAACGAGTATCCCATATCTAATATGTGCAAATTCTTTGAAGCGGTTACTACGATTATGTGAAACGATTCGGTCAGCCGGAGCATGATGCGAATCTTGCCAAAGAAATAGAAGAATGTCAGAACAGAACTGACAAGACCTATGGCTACCGTAGGGTCTGGAAGTGGCTAAGAGACAGAGATATTGAAAGAAATCCAAAAATTGTGCTTAGAGTTATGAAAAAATATGGGTTATTGTCTGAAATTCGCCGCCGCAGGAAGTGGATCAGTCTCGGCCAACAGGCACATAAATATGAAAATCTGCTGAATCGTCAGTTTCAGGCGGATAGGCCGAATGCAAAATGGGTTACAGATAGTTCTTACATCCAGACAAAAAAGGTATGCTTATTTGTCTATGATCCGGGATCTGTATGACAACAGCATTGTGTCCTACAAAACTGCAAGCCAACAAACAGTGAATCTTGTTCTGGACACAATCCGGCTGGCGATGAAGAAAGGGAAAGTCGCTGCGGAGTTGCAGCTCCACAGCGACCAAGGCTTTCAATACACATCTCCAGCATACTTCAAGCTAACCCAATCTTGCGGCATAACTCCGCCCATGCCAAGGAAAGGAAATCTCTATGACAACGCAATGGCAGAAAAATTTTTCTCCATTCTGAAAGCAGAGTGCATCTACCGGCATAAGACGAAAACACGCAAAAAAGTCGATGATCTAATTGATAGATATAT